>JANMJY010000137.1:0-21950 GCA_031371615.1 Actinomycetes bacterium
GTACGGAGACGAAGCCGTCGGCTGCGACATCTCTTCTATCAACTGCAAGCTGTCGCCGGTCAAAACAGAAAAGTACTCGCTCGGATCCCTCGAGATGTCACTGCGCACGACGCTCGAGGAAGCGCGTAGAGCAGGTCCAGCAGGTACCGCCCGCGCGAGCCCGTGGCTACAGGATTGGTACGCGGCCCAGGCTCTCGGTGAGCTGGTGCGATATCGCGATGTCGCCAAGAAGCGTCTTGACGGCCACGCGGGCGATGTTGCGAAGATCATTCTTTCCCGCGCTGCCCGGTCAGCACGCCTGACGTCGCACTTCGATCTGGACTTCCCCCGTACCCCGGTGCGCGAGCCGTATCACTGTCACAAGCACAAGCGTGAGTGCCGGCCGGTGCAGGTAGCGGAGAAGTTTCTCGTCCGATACACGAGTGACACCGTCCGACGGCTTCGGGCGTACGCGCCGGTTAGGACGTCACGCCGGGTCGACGTGCTGCACGCTGACTCTCGGTACATAGACCTGGGCGTGCGACCCAGCGGCGTGATTACATCGCCACCCTATCCGGGGCTCATCGACTACCACGAGCAGCATCGTTACGCGTACGAGCTTCTCCGGCTTGAGGACAAACGCAGCCAGGAGATTGGGGCTGCAGAGGCCGGAACGAGCAAGCTGGCAATACGCCGTTATGTTGATGACATGGTCGCGGTCTTTAAGCAGACAGGTGAGCAGCTTGCGGCGGCCTCACCGGTTGTGATCGTTGTCAACGACTCCCGCCTTCTCTATCCGGAGATCCTCGAACGCTCGGGTCTCGAGGTTGATCGGCGGCATACGCGCCACGTGAATCGGCGCACCGGCCGTCGTGCCGGCGAGTTTTTCGAAGAAGTCATCGTTTGCCGTGTCGGCGGCTGACCGTTCAGCTGACCTGATCGCGGCGGTCGCCGCCGAGCTTGGCGTCAGCGCCTCCAAGGCAAAGAAGGTCGTTGCGGCGTTCGAGCGCCATGTCGCCGCGCCGCTTCAGGTGAATCTCCAGAACTTGAAGGGTCGTGATCTCGCGAAACGCAACCCAATGATCTACACGTCGAGGGGGGCAACGACTGTCCGGGATTGGGTCGATCGTTACATCGAAGATCGTGAGACTTCAGCGATTGAAGGTCACATCGGGACATGGCAGGAGGAAGTCGCACGCATCGTGTCGGGCGGTTTCAAGCCCGGAAGCGGTGTCGACCTTCAGCTCGAACGCGCTGGGGTAATCGAGCTCTACGCAATCCAGTCCGCTCCGAACACGAAGAGTGGCGGAGGCGCCAAGGCCGATCGTGCGGCTTTGCGCGCGGCGGCCGGCTCTCTTCGGGCAAGCCGACGGCCTGTTCAGCTGAACGTTGCGGTGCTGTCCGGCCGACGCAAGTCGACGCCGATGCGGTCGGACCCGAGCATCATGCATGTTGGGTCAGACGATTTTTGGAAGCGCGTGTCAGGCGTGCCGGACTTCCACGCGCGACTCCTGCGGGCAACGACGCATTTGAGTCAGCTGCTTCTTGGCCGAGCGGCGTCGGAGGTCGACCGAATCCACGCCGAAGCCGAGGCCGCCTTCGGTGACGGCCGCGGAAATCTTGACCTCGCGAAGCTCGCCCACCCGCCGGCACCGGAACGAAAGAGGCGCAGCTAGCGGATTCGCTCCGCGTGAAGTTGGCTCGGACGCGTGTCGGACGTGTGACACGTTTCTCCGTACGCTCAAAGTGTGCTCGCGCGCTCCGTCACTCACGCCCTCGTCGGCCTCGAGCCGCGGCGCGTCGAAGTCGAAGCGCACATCGACAGCGGCCTCCCCGGCTTCGCGATCGTCGGGCTTGCCGACCGCGCCTGCGCCGAGGCGAAGCACCGCGTGCGCAGCGGCATCGGCTCCGCCCAGCTCGAGTGGCCGCTGAAGCGGATCACGGTCAACCTCGCGCCCGCAGGTCTGCGCAAGGAGGGCTCCGGCTTCGACCTCTCGATCGCCCTCGCCGTGCTCGCGGCGTCGCTGCAGGTGCCGGCGGGCCGCCTCGCCGAGCATGCGGCCGTCGGAGAGCTTGGGCTCGACGGGCGCGTGCGGCCGGTTCGCGGCGCGTTCGCGGTCGCCGAGGGTGCGCGCCGCTCGGGCCTCGAGCGGATCCTCTGCGCGCCCGAGTCGGCCTGCGAGGCGGAGCTCGGCGGCGTCGAGGCGATCCCCGTCCGGCACCTGAGCGAGGCCGTCGCGTACCTGCGCGGTGAGCTGATGCCCCCACCGGCGGATCCGCCCGACGAAATCCCTGAGCCCGAGCTTCCGGATCTCGCCGACGTCCGAGGTCAAGAGCGGGCGCGGCGGGCGCTCGAGCTGGCGGCAGCTGGAGGCCACAACCTGCTGTTCGCAGGGCCGCCGGGCACGGGCAAGACGATGCTCGGCCGGCGGCTGCCGTCGATCCTGCCGCCGCTCGAGCCGCGCGAGGCGCTCGAGGTGATGCGGATCCACTCCGTCGCGGGCGTATTACCGCCCGAGCGGCCTTTGATCACGCGGCGGCCGTTCCGGGCTCCGCATCACAGCGCTTCGATGGCCGCGATCGTCGGCGGCGGATCTGGACCGCGCCCGGGAGAGGCGAGCCTCGCGCACTGCGGCGTGCTCCTGCTCGACGAGCTGCCCGAGTTCCAGCGCCCGGCTCTCGAGGCGCTGCGTCAGCCGCTCGAGGACGGGTTCGTCGCTGTCGCTCGCGCCGCCGGCCAGGCGCTCTTCCCGGCTCGCTTCCAGCTCGTTGCGACCATGAACCTCTGCCCGTGCGCCGGCCGTGGCGACCCGGCCGCCGAGTGCTCCTGCTCGCCGCAGCGGCTCGCCGCGTTCCGCAACAAGCTCTCGCGAGCGCTCCTCGACCGTTTCGACCTCGTCGTGACGGTGCCGCGCCCGCGAGCGCAGGAGCTTGCTGCCGGGCCTGCGGAGGCGTCCGCGCCCGTGAGAGAGCGGGTCGCGGCGGGCCGCCGGCGACTGAGCGGAGGCGCGCTCGGCCGGACGAGCGAGGCCGACGAGCTGCTGAGCCGCGCCGTGGAGCGCCTGCCGCTCTCGGGACGTGGGCGTGCGCGCGTCGCGCGCGTCGCCAGGACGGCAGCCGCGCTCGCCGGCTCCGACGATGTGCTGCCGGAGCACGTCGCAGAGGCGCTCGCCTACCGGTCGCCGAAGGAGCTGACAGCGTGAACGAGCTCGCGCTCGCCTCCTTCGCTGCCGCGAACGACGCGCATCTCGTCGGCGAGCCGCGCAGCGCACGCTTTGCGTCGTTCAAGGCCGGCTTCGACGCCCCTGCCGAGCTCGAGCGGCTTGCTCGGCTCGGCTTCCGGTTTCTCGCCCGCTCCGCTCCCGGTTTCCCGCCGCTGCTGCGGGCGATCCACGATCCGCCGCCGGGCCTCTTCGTCCGTGGTGACGAGCAGTTCGCGTTGCTCGCGCGACCGGCGGTCGCAATCGTCGGCGCCCGCGCCTGCTCCGCCTACGGCCGGCAGATCGCCCGCAGCCTCGGCCGGGAGCTCGCGGCGGCGGGGCTGGTCGTCGTCAGCGGGCTCGCCCGGGGCGTCGATTCCGAAGCGCACCGGGGAGCACTCGAGGCCGCGGGGACGACGGTGGCGGTGCTCGGGTGCGGGATCGACCGCGACTACCCGGCCGCGCACCGCGAGCTGGCGCGACAGGTCGCTACGGCCGGGCTCGTGGTCTCCGAGTACGCGCCCGGCGTCGAGCCCGCTCCCTGGCGCTTCCCGGCGCGCAACCGCATCGTTGCCGGACTCTGCACGGCGACCGTCGTCGTCGAGGCGCGAGAGCGCAGCGGCGCTCTGATCACTGCCGACTTCGCGCTCGAGGAAGGGCGCGAGGTCTTCGCCGTGCCGGGCGAGATCACAAGCGCACTCTCGGCCGGGTCTAACGCGCTGCTCCGGCTTGGTGCGACCCCGCTCACGTGCGCGCAGGACGTGCTCGAGAGCTACGGCATCGAGGTCCCCGAGCGGCACGCCCCTGAGCTCGGAGCGAACGCTTCGGGAGTGCTCGAGCGGGTCCGCGAGGGCGCCGCGGGCGCGGATGAGCTCGCGCGGGCGACAGGACTGGGCGCAGGCGAGCTGGCTGCGGTGCTGACGGAGCTCGAGCTCGCAGGCGTGGTGGCGCAAGAGGAGGGCATCTATCGAGCGTGTAGCTAGCATCGCGGCGTGGCCGACTCGTTCTGGCTGGCGGAGCCCGCGCCCACCGTGCCCTCGCAGCCCCTCGCAGGCGCTCCGGACATCGAGATCGTCGGCGGCGGGATCACGGGCATCTCGGCTGCTCTCACGCTCGCTCGGGGCGGCAAGCGGGTGCGCCTGCACGAGGCGCGGGCGATCGCCTCCGGCGCCAGCGGGCGCAACGGCGGCTTCGCTCTGCGCGGTGGCGCCATGGCCTACGACAGCGCGCGCGAGTGGCTCGGCGCAGAGCTCGCGGCCGAGTACTGGCGGCTGACCGAAAAGTACGTCGAGCGCATGGGTGAGCTCGGCGGCAACGCCTTCCGGCGGACCGGCAGCCTCCGGCTGGCGGGCGAGGACGAGCGCGACGAGCTTCGGGCCGAGTGCGAGGCGCTCCGTGAGGACGGCTTTGCGGCCGAGTGGAGGGATGTGCTTCCCGAACCGCTGGCGGGCCGCTTTCCCGGCGCGCTCTTCCATCCCGACGACGCTGTCCTGCAGCCCGCGCGGCTTGTGCGCCGCCTTGCAGTCGCGGCCGCCGAAGCCGGTGTCGAGATCCGGGAGCACGACCGGGTCGAGTCGCTCGACTCGCTCGACGCCGAGACGATCCTCGTGGCCACCGACGGCTACCCGAGCGGCTTGCTCGGCGAGCTCGAGGGGCTGATCATCCCGACGCGCGGCCAGATGATCGCGACCGAACCGCTCCCGGAGCGCCTGTTCCCGATGCCGCACTACGGCCGGCACGGCTTCGACTACTGGCACCAGGACCCCGACGGGCGGCTGATCGTCGGCGGCTTTCGCGACGCCGACATGGAGTCGGAGTTCACGGCGAACGAGGAGACGACGCCCCGGATCCAGGGGGCGCTTGACGACTTCGTCGAGGCGCTCCTCGGCCGCCGCCCCGAGATCACGCACCGCTGGTCGGGCGTGTTCGGACTGGTGCCGGACCTGATGCCGGTGGTCGGCCCCGTTCCCGGCCGCGACGGGCTCTGGGTCGCCGGCGGCTACTCCGGCCACGGCAACGTGCTGGGGCTGATGTGCGGCGACCTCGTGGCGCACGCGATCGCGGGGGACACGCACCCTGTCCTCGAGGCGTTCAGCCCAGCCCGGCTCGTCGCCTAGAGCTCGAGCTGCGGCAGATCGAGCTCGCCGGCGCGCTCGAACGCGGCGATCGCGATCGCGAGATCCTGGATCGCGAGGCCCGTCGAGTCGAAGATCGTGATCTCGTCCTCACCGGTGCGACCGGGCGCGTTGCCCGTCAGCACCGCGCCGAGCTCCGTCACATCGTCCCGGGTGATCGCGCCCGCCTCGACTGCGGCCGCCAGCTCGCCGCCGTGGCTCGCCTGCTCCCACTCGTCGCAGTAGATCGACGCCCGCCGGATCTCCTCGACCGCGATCTCCGCCTTGCCGGGGCCGTCCGCCCCCATCAGGCTCACATGCTGACCGGGCCGCAACGATCCCTCGCGCAGCAGGATCTGCTTGCCCGGCGTGACGGTAACGACGACGTCCGCGCCGAGCGCCGCCTCCTGGCTCGCGGCCACGCCGACGCCGAGGCCGGCGGCGACGGAATGCGCGCGCTCTGCGTCGACGTCCCAGAGCGCGACGTCCCGGCCGAGCGCCTTGAGGCTGCGCGCGGCGGCGCGTCCGTTCACCCCTGCGCCGATCACGGCCGCGGAGACGCCGGGCGGGCCAAGCGTCTCCGCAGCGAGCGCCGCTGCCGCGCCTGTGCGCAGCGCAGTCACGGAGCCAGCGTCCAGCACGGCCTCGACGACACCGGTGTCGGCGTTCGAGAGGATTACGACCCCGCTCACCGTCGGCAAGCCGTGAGCGGGATTCCCCGGAAACGAGGTCACCCACTTCAGCAATGCGTGGCCACCGCCGAGCGCCGGCATCGCGCGGAAGTCTCCAGCGGGATAGTTCGTGACATAGAGCTTGGGCTGCATCGCCCACTCGCCGCGCGCATGGGCGACGAACGCGGCACGAACGGCCTCGTAGGCCTGCTCGGGCGGAACGGCCGCCTCCACGTGCCGCGCCGAGAAGAACGGGACCATGCCTAAAGGCTCTTCACGGCGCTCAGCAGCTGCTCGAACGCCACCTTGGCGTCTGCGAAGAGCATCGACGTGGTCTCGTTGTAGAAGAGCGGGTTGTCGATCCCGGCGAAGCCGGGGGCGAGGCTGCGTTTGACGACGACGACCTGAGAGGCCTTGTCGACATTGATGATCGGCATCCCGTAGATCGGGCTCGTCGTGTCGTCTCGGGCGCCGGTGTTGACGGTGTCGTTGGCGCCGACGACGACCGCGACATCCGTTTGCGGCAGCTCCTGGTTGATCTCGTCCATCTCGAAAAGCTTGTCGTACGGAACGTTGGCCTCCGCCAGCAGGACGTTCATGTGACCGGGCATGCGGCCGGCGACCGGATGGATCGCGTAGCGGACGTCGACGCCCTTCTCCTCGAGTAGCTCCCCGAGCGCGCGGACGTCGTGCTGAGCCTGCGCGACGGCCAGCCCATAGCCGGGCACGATGATCACGCGGCGCGCATACGAGAGCATGATCGCGACGTCGTCCGCCGTCGTCGAGCGGGCCGTGCGACCGTCCTCGAGCGCCGCTCCCGTACCGGTCTGGATCTGCCCGAACGCTCCGAAGAGGACGTTCGTGATCGACCGGTTCATCGCACGGCCCATCAGCAGCGTCAGCAGCGTGCCGGAGGCGCCGACGAGCGCGCCGCTCACGATCAGGACGTTCTCGTGCAGGGCAAAGCCGGCGGCCGACGCCGCGAGCCCCGTGCAGGCGTTGAGGAGCGAGATCACGACCGGCATGTCGGCGCCGCCGATCGGGAGCACAAAGAGGACGCCAAACGTCAGCGCCCCCGTGATGACGCCGACGAGCAGCCACTGCGATTCGGAGCCGACGAGGATCACGGCGGCCAACCCGAGTGCGGCCGCGATCACAAGCGCGTTGACGGGCTTCTGGCCCGGATAGACGATCGGGCGCCCCCCGATCAGCTCCTGCAGCTTGGCGAACGCGATCAGCGAGCCGGCGAAGGAGATCGAGCCGATGATCGCCGAGATGATCATCGCCAGCGAAAGGTTGAGGTCGAGCCGCCCCGACGCCGGCGCCAGGTTGTGGAACTCGGCGAGCGCGATCAACGCCACAGCCCCGCCGCCGACGCCGTTGAAGAGCGCCACCATCTGCGGCATCGCGGTCATCTTCACGCGCCGCGCTCCGAAGACGCCGACCACTGCACCGATCGCCATCGCGAGCACGATCCACTTGTAGTTCTCCAGGTCCTGGGCGAGCGTGACTGCGATCGCCAGCGCCATTCCGGCCGCGCCGACCTGGTTTCCGAGCCGCGCCCGCTTTGGGCTGGAGAGGAAGCGGAGCGCGAGGATGAAGGTCACGATCGTGACCAGGTAGAGAGAGTCAGTCAGGTTTTCGTTCACTGGGTTTCTCCGCGCTGGGCCTGCGCTTGAACAGCTCGAGCATCCGGTCGGTGACGACGAACCCGCCGACCGCGTTTGCCGTGCCGAGGACGACGGCAAAGAAGCCGACGAGCTGCGTGAGCGTGTCGGCATCGGGCCGGCCGGCGACGAGGATCGCGCCGACGATGACGATTCCGTGAATCGCGTTCGTCCCGGACATCAGCGGCGTGTGCAGGAGCGTCGGCACCTTCGAGATCACCTCGAAGCCGAGGAAGATCGCGAGCACGAGAATCGTCAGTTCGAGCAGGAACGAGGGATGAGTCACGCGTTGACCTCCCGGCCGCTCACGCAGGCGCCGGCGGTGATCTCGTCGTCGAAATCGAGCGCAAGCTCGCCGCCGGGCGCCAGATGGAGCAGGAGCGCGGAGACGTTGCGCGCGTACAGCTGGCTCGCGTGGTAGGGCATCCGCGAAGGGAGGTCGGTGAACCCGACGATCGTGACCCCGCCGCTCTCGACCTCGGCGCCCGGCTCGGTCAGCTCGCAGTTCCCGCCCGCCTCGGCAGCGAGATCGACTATCACGGAGCCGGGGCGCATACCCTCGACGGCCGCAGCCGGGATCAGCTTCGGCGCGGGCCGGCCGGGAATGAGCGCTGTCGTGATCACGACGTCCATGTCTGGGATCCGCTCCTCGAGAGCCGCTTGCTGGCGGGCCTGCTCCTCCTCCGAGAGCTCGGCCGCGTAGCCGCCCTCGGTCTCGGCGCCGATGACACCCAGATCGAGGAACGAAGCGCCCAGGCTCTCCACCTGCTCGCGGACGGCCGGGCGGACGTCGAAGCCCGAGACGACCGCTCCCAGGCGTCGTGCGGTTGCGATTGCCTGCAGGCCGGCGACGCCCGCGCCGAGGACGAGCACCTTCGCCGGCGCAACGGTGCCGGCGGCGGTCATCAAGAGCGGGAACAGGCGGGGCAAACGGTCGGCGGCGACGATCGTGGCCTTGTAACCGGCGACCGTGCTCTGCGACGACAGCGCATCCATGGCCTGCGCGCGCGTCGTGCGCGGGATCGACTCCATCGCGAACCCGACCACGCCGCGTGCAGCCAGCCCTTCGATCCCGTCGGGATCGCTGAGGGGCGCCAGAAACCCGATCAGGACCGTTCCGGGCTCGAGCTCCCCGACCTCGTCGGCCGTCGGCCTGCCCACGCGGACGACGGTGCTCGCACCGGTGAGCAGCTCGGCACGGGAGACGACCTCGGCGCCCACCGCCGCGTAGTCATCGTCGGTGAAGCCTGCCGCGAGGCCTGCATCCCGCTCGACGGCGAACGTGAACCCCGCGGCAGCGAGCTTGCCGACGGCTTCAGGGACGAGCGCGACGCGGCGCTCGCCGGCGCCTGTCTCTTTCGGGACTGCGACCTTCACGGGGATCCCACTCTACGAGTCTCGGCGGCCGGCGAGGAAGGGAACCGAGGGCCCGTCTGGAAAGTCGGGCACTGTGGGTTCACTGCTCGCTACTCTCTCGGCCGCGCTCGAGGCGAGAGACCCAAATCTCCGCGGCCACTCGGCGCGCGTCACCCTGATCGCCGAGGGCCTGGCGCGGAAGCTTGGTTGGCGAGACGAGCGGCTCGATGCGCTCCGGCTCGGGGGCTCGCTCCACGACGTCGGCAAAATCGCCGTCAACTCGAGCCTGCTTCGCAAGCCCGGCCCGCTGTCGGAGGAGGAGTTGGCCGAGATCAGGACGCACCCGGTCGCCGGCGCGCGGCTGATCGAGTCCGTTCCGGACTTTCACTCCGCCTTGCCGTACGTGCTCCACCACCACGAGCGCTGGGACGGGACTGGCTATCCGCACGGCCTCGGCGGGGAGGAGATACCGGTGGAGGCCCGTCTGCTCGGGGTCGCGGACGCGTTCGACGCCATGACCTCCGACCGGTCGTATCGACCGGCGCTCTCCGTCGAGCAGGCCCTGGCCGAGCTCGAGCGCTGTGCCGGCACGCAGTTCGATCCGGAGCTCACCGAGACGTTCGTCGAGGGTTGGCGCTCCGGCAGCATCACGCCCGCCGAGCCGTCGGCCCGCGTGGCCTAGAGCGTCGACCAGACCTCGAGCTTCGATTTGATCCGGCGGATCACGTCGTCGGTGAACTCGCGGGTGCCGGCGTGGCCGCCGAGATCAGCCGTGCGGCAGCCGTCGGCCACGGCTTCGAGGCAGGCCTCGCGGATCGCGCGCCCTGCCAGCTGGCCTTCCTCGTCTGAGTGCGAGAGGAGCGCCGAGCCGGCGAGGATCATCGCCATCGGGTTCGCCACGTCCTTCCCGTAGAGGGCAGGCGCGGTGCCGTGCGCAGCCTCGGCCATCAGCGCCGTGGGCGCGTAGTCGTCCCCGAATGCGACGAGCAGCGACTCTGAGCCGGCGATCGAGCCGAAGAGCGGGAGCACGAGGTCGGAGAGGATGTCGCCGTCGCGGTTCAGCGCCGGGATGACCAGTGGCGCACCTGTCTGCGCGAGCAGCAGCGCGAAGGTCGCGTCGATCAGCTGCGGCTCGTACTTGACCTCGGGATGCCGCTCAGCGGCCGCATCCATCTCCTCCTTCAGCATCCCCTCGTAGGTGGGGCTGACGGTGTACTTCGGGCCGCCGAACACCTTCGCGCCCATCCGCTCCGCCTGGCGGAACGCGAACTCCGAGACGCTGCGGCAGATGCGACGCTCGATCCGCTCTGTGCGAAACGCCACCTCGTCTTCCCCTTCGCCCTCGCGCCACTCCTTCGCGCCGTAGGCGTCCCCGACGGCCATGCGCACGACGGAGATGGGAGCGTGGACTCCACCGAGCGGGATCACGCCCGGGATTCTCCGTCCCGTTCTCACGATCACGCGGCCGCCGATCTCCTCGCGGAGGATTCGATTGGGCGAGCCGACATCGTCACGCGCCTCCGGAGTGACCGTCGCGCCCTTCAGACCGAGGCCATGCTCCCGGATCGCGCGAGCGGCCTCGAGGACGATCGCGTTCTTGGTCTCGCGCCGCTTCGCCAGCGAGAGGTCGAAGCGTGGGAACGAGAACTCGATCCCGATCACGTCCGCCGCAAGCGCGCGCAACCCCTCCTCGAGAAGCTCCTGCCCGGTCTCGTCCCCCTCGAGCACGACGATCGTCCGCTGGTCCATCGGCGGCGGATGATACTCACGCCGATTGGGTAGATCCGCAGCGTGGCGCGCAGAGGTGGATGGAGGCGCGCGGGGTTGAAGGGACGCTTTCGCTACCTGGACGGTCGCGGCCGGCAGATCGACGATCCTGCCAAGATCGAGCGCATCGAGCGGCTCGCGATTCCGCCTGCCTGGAAGGACGTCTGGATCTCGCCCCGTGTCGGCGCGAAGCTCCAGGCCACCGGGGTCGACAAGGCCGGACGACGCCAGTACCTCTACCACCCGGACTTTCGCGCGCGGCAGGAGCAGGCGAAGTTCGACAAGCTCGTGCGCTTCGCGGAAGCGCTTCCCGACCTGCGCATGGCGATGGGCGAGCACATGACCCACGACGCTTATGACCGCGAGCGGGTCTGCGCGGTCGCCGTCCGGCTGATCAACCTGGCCTGGTTCCGCGTCGGCTCCGATCGCTATGCGAAGACCTCGCGCACGCACGGCGTCACCACGCTCTCACGGCGCCATGTCTCCATCCGGGGCTCGCGCGTGACGTTCCGCTTTCGCGCCAAGCACAGCGTCCAGGTCAGGACGACGCTCGTCGACGTCGAGTTGGCCGAGGCGATCAAGGACCTGATCGACCAGCCGGGTGGCGCCCGTCTGTTTCGGTACGGCCGCAACGGCGACTCGTGTGCCCTCACCGGCGCAGTGCTGAACGCGTACATCCGCGAGCACATGGGCGAGGAGTTCACCGCAAAGGACTTCCGGACTTGGGGCGGCACGCTGACGGCTGCGATCGCGCTCGCCGAGCACGGCATTCCGGAGAGCGAAGCGGAAGCCAAAAAGGCGATTGCGAACGTGATGCGCACCGTCGGAGAGCGGCTTGGAAATACACCAGCGGTGGCGCGCGGCTCCTACGTGAGTCCGGCCGTCGTCGAGCAGTATCTCGACGGGCGAACGATCGAAGACTTTCGTCCACGCCAATTACGAGTTGTGAAAGCGCGTGACATCGGCCTCGATCAGGAAGAAAACGCACTCCTGAGTCTGCTTCGATCATGGCGAATCCGCCGTGCTCGCAAAGCGGCGTGATTACGCGCCCTGTTTCCGATACGGTAACGCGGCTCATTCCGGGTCTCCAAGGAGGAATACCAGTGGCTCGCAAGACTGTGCTCGTCTCGGATATGTCCGGTGCTGAGATCGCCGAAGGAAAAGGCGCGACTGTTCGGATCACGTTCCACGACGCGCGCAAGGGCGTGCGTGAGTTGGACGTCACCGACGCCGAGGCCGAGCGGCTCGGTGGCCGCCAGGTCGCGCGCCGCGGCCGCCGGCCGAAGTCCGCCCAGTAATTTCCGTCGCATGATCGGGATCCGCAGGAGCGGATCCCGATCATGCAGACCCCTGAAGGGGCCACTTCGCGGCCGCCCGCTCGCATTTCCCGCTCTTTGCCCGTTTTCGGCCAAAGCCCGTCGGAGGCCGGGACTACCATGGGCGCATGGGTCTCGCGCTCGTCCTCGGACCGGCGAAAGCCGGCAAGATCGCCCGCCTGCTCGACGGGTATCTCGGCTCGCTCGACCGCGATCCGGTCCTGATCGTTCCGAACCGCGGTGACGTCGATCGGATCGAACGGGATCTCCTGCAGCGGACCGGGGCGCTGCTCGCCGGCTCGATCGGGACGTACGACGAGGTCTTCCGGGAGCTCGCTCTAGGGTCGGCGGATCTCTGCCCGGTGACGAGTGACGCGCAGCGCGCGCTCGTCGCGCGACGGGCTCTGGCGAGGACGCCGCTGAACGGGCTCGGCCGATCGGCTCGCTTCGCCGGCTTCGCGGACGCGCTGCTCGCGGCGCTCTCAGAGCTGGAGTCCGGCCTGTTGGAGCCGGAGCAACTGGAGGGCGACCTGGCCCTGCTCTATGCCTCCTATCGCGAGGAGCTCGACCGGATCTCGCTCTGGGACCGGGATTTGCTGCGGCGCCACGCGGTCGACCGACTGCGGTCCGACCTCGATGCCTGGGACGGTCGCCCCGTCTTTGCCTACGGCTTCGAGGATCTCACGGGTGCGGAGTGGGGGTTGCTCGAGGCGCTCTCGGGCCGAACCGAGGTGACCGTCTCGCTGCCATACGAGCCGGGGCGCGCGGCCTTCGCGTCGCTCCGCCGCACTCAGGAGGACCTGGCCTCGCTCGCCGGCGGCCGGATCGAGGAGCTGCCGGCCCGCGCCGGGGAGTACAGCCACGCGGCGCTGGCCCATCTCGAGCGCCAGCTCTTCGCCGATACGCCGCCGGCCGGGCCGGCGCTCGAAGGAGCGATTCGCTTCTTCGAGGGCGCGGGCGCGCGCGGCTCGCTCGAACTGACCGCGGAGGAGATTCGCGAGCTGGTCGCCTCCGGCACGCCGCCCGAGGAGGTCGCGATCGTCGTCCCGTCGATCGAGCGCTGGCGGGCATCGCTCGAGACCGTACTCGGCACGCTCGGGATCCCGTTCGCGATCGAGGGTCGTGTCCGGCTCGGCCAGACGCCGTTCGGGCAGGCGCTCCTGGCGCTGCTGCGCTTCGAGTGGCAGCAGGGTGGTCGCCGCGACCTCTACTCGTACCTCCGCTCGCCCTTTTCCGGCTTCACGCGCTCGAACGTCGACTTCTTGGAGGGCAGGCTTCGCGGCCGCGGCGTCTCCACGCGGGACAACGTGGAGGAGGAGACGATCAAGCTCCGCGACGGACAGCCTTTGCCGCCGCTCGAGGCGCTCCGGGGTGCAACCGGCCCCGTGGCGGCGGTTCGCGGCGCGGCCGCGACGATGCTCCGTGGAGCGCATGGACTCGAGGCACCGCCCGTTGGCGATGCCAGCCGAGGCGACCTGCGCGCCTACGACGCGATCATCCGCCTGCTCGAGGAGCTGGACGGCTGGCAGGCGCTCGGCGGCGAGCTCTCCGCGGACGAGGTGCTGGCAGCGCTCGAGCACGCGGAGGTGCGGATCGGCTCCGTCGGCGAGCCCGGGCGGGTGGCCGTTCTCGATCTCGCCCGCGCCCGCACGCGCCGCTTCGACGCCGTCTTTCTGCTCGGCCTCGAGGAGGGAACGCTGCCGCGGCGGGGTAACGCCTCTCCGTTCCTCGACGACGACGCACGCGGCGAGCTCGACCGCAGATCGCGGTCCCGGCTCGTGCGACCCGACCCGGTCGAGCGCGAGCGGTACCTCTTCTACACGGCCTGCACGCGGGCGACACGCCGGCTGACGCTCGTGCGCGAGGCCGCGACCGACGAGGGCAGCCCCCGCGAGCCGAGTCCCTTCTGGGACGAGGTCGTCGCGCTCTTCGAGCCCGAGGACGTGCGCCGCTGGACACGCCGGCGGCCGCTGTCGCAGCTGACCTGGGAGCTCGAGGCGGCTCCGACCGAGCGGGAGCGCCTGCGCGCGCTGGCGCTGCTCTCGGTGGCGAAGCCGGTGGATGCCGAGGGCCTTGCGGCCGCCAACGGCTGGGGGCGCCAGCTCGAACGCGCGCGGCGCGCGTTCACGAGAGAGACCACGCTGAAGCACCCTCGCGTTCTCGCCGAGCTGTCCGCCAAGACACCGTTCAACGTCACCGAGCTCGAGCGGTTCGCCGACTGCTCCTCGGCGTGGTTCTTCGAGCGGCTGATCTCCCCTCGCCAGATCGACCGCAAGGTCGACGCGATGCTCCGGGGGTCGGTCGCGCACACGACCCTGCATCGCTTCTACGCGGGCCTGCCGCGCGCGCTCGGGAGTGATCGGGTCGAGGAGAGCAGCCTCGACGACGCGCTCGTGTTTCTCGGCGAGTGCCTCGAGGGCGCGCTCGCGGGCGTGAAGATGGAGATGAGCGAGCTCGAGCGGCGCGAGCTGGAGCAGAGCCTCCGCCGCGACCTCGAGC
This sequence comes from Actinomycetes bacterium, assembly GCA_031371615.1. Classification (GTDB taxonomy): domain Bacteria; phylum Actinomycetota; class Thermoleophilia; order Gaiellales; family Gaiellaceae; genus Gaiellasilicea. The sequence continues at coordinate 14,570 of JANMJY010000137.1, forward strand.
AGCTGATCCGCGACGAGGCCCGCTCACCGTTGCCGCTCGTGCCGCGGAAGTTCGAGGTCGGCTTCGGCTCCGAGCGCTCGGCGCCCGAGCTGCAGCGCGGGCTCGACCTCGGCGACGGCGTCACGCTCTCCGGGAAGATCGACCGGATCGACCTCGACCCGGGCAGCGCCCGCGGCATCGTCCAGGACTACAAGTCGGGCAGGTACGGGCATTCGGCGGCCGAGATCGAGAAGGAGCTGCGGCTGCAGATCCCGCTCTACATGCTCGTGCTCCGCGATCTCGTCGGGATCGAGCCGCTCGGCGGCCTCTATCGCCTGCTCGCGGGCGAGCGGCGGGCGCGTGGCCTGCTGCGCGCCGAGGCGAAGGACGACGTCCTGCCGGGGTTCGTCAAGAGCGACTACCTCGAAGAGGACGCGTTCTGGGCCCAGGTGGAAGGCGCACGGGACCTCGCGCGCGGCCTGGCGCAGCGCATCCGCGAGGGGGACGTGCGCCACGACCCGAAGGGCACCGACGGTTGCCCCGCCTGGTGCGACCTCTGGCGGATGTGCCGGATCAGGCGCGCGTGAGGACTCCCAACGACCAGCAGGCCGCGGCGATCGCAGCGCGCGGGCAAGTCTTCGTCTCGGCCGGCGCGGGCACCGGCAAGACGACCGTGCTCGTCGAGCGGTTCGCAGAGGCGGTGTGCGAGCGTGGCATCGACGTCGACTCGATGCTCGTGATCACCTACACGGAGCGCGCCGCCGGCGAGCTGCGCGGACGGATCCGCGCACGGCTTCGCGAGCTCGGCCGCCACGACCTGGCGCGTTCGCTCGACGGCGCGTGGATCTCGACGATCCACGGCTTCTGCCTGCGGTTGCTGAAGGCGCACCCCTTCGCCGCCGGCGTCGATCCGCGCTTCCGGGTGCTCGACGACAGCCAGGGCCGCGTCATCCGAGGCGAGGCGTTCGAGGCGGCGCTGAACCAGTTCTGCGCCGGCGACGACCCCGAGCGGCTGCGTTTGCTCGCCACCTACGGCGCCTCCGGTCTCCGCCGCATGCTGACGACCGTCTACGAGACGCTTCGCTCAGCCGGACGTGAGCTGCTGCTCGAGCTGGGCGAGCGCCCTGGGCTCGAGGAGCGCCTGGCGGAGCTGGACGAGGCCGCCCGCTCGCTCGCCGAGGACACCGACGCGACGGACACTGCCCGTGCAGCGGCCGTGCAGGCGCTCGCGCTGACCGAGGCGCCGCCGCTGCCCGAGCGGCTGCTCGATCTCAGCGGCCTGCGTGTGCGCACGGAGCGCGGCGCCAGCTTCGAGGAGGCCCGCAAGGCCGTCGAGCAGGCAGCGCTCGACACGCTCGCGCTGCAGGACCGGGAGCTGCTGCAGGAGTTGCTGCTCGGCTTCGCCGCTGCCTACACCGAGGCCAAGGACCGTGAGTCGGCTCTCGACTTCGAGGACCTGCAGCTGCGGGCACGCGATCTCCTCCGTGACAACGACGCGCTCCGGGAGCGCGAGCAGCTTCGCTTCCGGTCGATCATGGTCGACGAGTTCCAGGACACGAACCGGCTCCAGTGCGACCTGGTCGACCTGCTGACCGGTCCGGACACTGAGCGCTTCTTCGTCGGCGACGAGTTCCAGTCGATCTACGGCTTCCGGCACGCCGACGTGGGGGTGTTCCGGGAGCGGCGCGCCCAGGCCGACACGCTGCTGCCGCTGACCCGCAACTACCGCTCGCGCCCCGAGCTGCTCTCGGTCGTCAACCACCTCTTCGGCGCGGAGTTCGGGGAGGAGTTCCAGCCTCTCGCCGCCTCCGGCGAGTTCCCGGATCCGGTGTTCGGCACGCCGGTGGAGCTGCTCGTGACCGACAAGGCGGCATACGCCGGGAGCGGGGTGCACTGGCGGCGCGCAGAGGCGCGGCACGTCGCGCGTCGCGTCCGGGAGCTCGTCGACACGGGGGCCGCGAGCCCGGGCGAGATCGTGCTCCTCTTCGCCGCAGGGACCGACGCCGAGTGGTACGAGGAGGAGCTACGCGAGCTCGGTCTTGCCACCTATCGTGCAACCGGTCGCGGGTACTTCGGCCAGCAGCAGGTCGTCGACCTCCTCTCCTACCTGCGTCTGCTCCAGAACCGCTACGACGACGAGGCGCTCGTCAGCGTCCTCGCCTCGCCGTTCGTCGGCGTCTCCAACGACGCGCTGATGCTCCTCCGGCGCAACGCGCGCGGGCCGATCTTCACCGGGCTCGAGCGCTCGCTGCCGCCGGATCTCGACCCCGCCGACGTGCGGCTGTTGAAGGCATTCCGGCAGCGTTACGACCGGCTCGCCGAAGCAGCGGGCCGCCTCTCGCTCGAACGGCTCTGCGAGCGGATCGTGGCCGACCACGACTACGACCTGGCCGTGCTCGCGCAGTGGGACGGCCGGCGGCGCTATGCCAACCTCCGCAAGCTCGCCCGCCTCGCGCGCTCGTACGAGGAGCTGCGCGGCCCGGACGTCGAGGGGTTCGTCCGCTTCGTCGAGGAGCAGGAGGCCGTCGGCGCCGCCGAGCGCGACGCGGTCGCAGAGGAGGAAGGCGCCGATGCGGTCCGCCTGCTCACCATCCACGCTGCCAAGGGGCTCGAGTTCAAGGTCGTGGTCGTCGCCGACGCCGGGCGCGACCGCAACGCGCCGTCCTCGGACGAGATCCTCTGTCTCTCGGACGGCCGCTTCGGCTTCCGGGTCGCCGATCCGGTCACGGGCAAGCGGCACGGCGTGCTCGGCTACGAGAGCGTCAAGGACGCCCGCCAGGCCGAGGACGAGGCCGAGCGCCTGCGCCTCTACTACGTCGCGATGACCCGCGCGATCGACCGGTTGATCGTCTCCGGCTCGATGGATGCTGCCCGCAAGGCCGACGAGAAGACGCCGATCGGCTGGGTGCTCGACCGGCTGGACTGCGCCGCTGAGCTCGAACGCGCCGGCGACGCGCCGGTGGAGCTCGAGCGGGAGGGCGCCCGTGTCCTCGTGCGGCTCGACCGCACCCCTCCTCCCGTAGAGGAGCCGGCGGCGGCCGCGCCCGACGCGGGCTTGGTCGAAGGAGAGGCCGGCCAGCTCGCGCTCTTCGCACCCGGTGCCGCGCCGCCGCTGCCGCCGCTCGCGCCCGTGCTCGCGCCGATCCAGGCGCTGCCCGAGCCACCGCTCCATGACGTGCGCCGGTTGTCATACAGCGCGCTCGCGCTCTTCGAGCGCTGCTCGTATCGCTACTACGCCGAGCGCGTCGCCGGCATGCGGCCTGCAGACGCGCACGGAACCGTCGCCGGGCAGACCGGACTGGCCGCCACCGAGGTCGGCGATGCGGTCCATCGCCTGCTCGAGCTCGTCGACCTGCGGGCGCCCGCTGCACCGGACGTCGAGCACGTTCGTGGCTGGTATCCGGCGGTCACCGAAGAGGAGATCGCGCGGATCGCCGCCTTCGTGGAGTCGTACTGCGAGTCCGAGCTGGCGCGACGAATCGCGGCGCTCTCCCGTGCCCGGCCGGAGCGGCCATTCGCGTTCGAGCACGACGGCGTGCTCCTGCACGGGCGGCTCGACGTTCTGCACCGGGATGGGGCGCGCGCCCTCGTGCTCGACTACAAGACGAATTCGCTCGCGGAGGGAACGGCCGAGGAGATCGTCGAGGCCGACTACCGGCTGCAACGTCTCGTGTACGCGCTCGCGTGCTTCCGGGCGGGCGCGGAGGAGGTCGAGGTCGTCTACCACTTCCTCGAGCGCGGGGACGCGGTCGTCTCGCACGCGTTCGTGCGCGACGATGTGCCCGCGCTCGAAGCGGAGCTGTCTGAGGTGATCGGACGGATCCGGGCAGGCGAGTTCGTGCCGACGCCGAGCGAGTTCATCTGTTCCGGTTGCCCGGCTCTCGACGTCGTCTGTGCCGGGCCGAGGCTGCGCGGTGGGGGCCCCAGCCGGCCGCCGGCACTCGCCGCCGCAAGCTGATGCGGGTCGCAGCGCTCTGCGACGTGCACGGCAACCTACCCGCGCTCGAAGCCGTGGTCGCCGAGGTTGCGTCGCTGGACGTCGACCGGATCGTCTGCGGAGGGGACGTCGTCGCCGGGCCGTTCCCCGCGGAATGCCTTGCCCGGTTGCGACAGCTCGGGGCCGCGTTCGTGCGTGGGAACGCCGACCGCGAGTCCCCCCGCGCGCCGGCCGGCACGTGGGAGTGGATCTCGTCGAGACTCGACGAGGAGGCGCTCCGCTTCCTGGCCGGCCTGCCGCAGACGTTCGCACTCAAGGGCGTTCTCTACTGCCACGGCTCTCCTCGCGACGACGACGAGATCCTGACGCGCGTCTCGCCCGACGAGCGCTTCCGCGCGGCGCTCGAGGGCGTCCAGGAGCGGATCGTCGTCGGCGGACACACGCACGTGCAGTTCGAGCGGACGATCGACGGGATTCGTTTCGTCAACGCGGGCAGCGTCGGCATTCCGTATGAGGGGAGACGGGGTGCGTTCTGGGCGTTGCTCGACGGCGAGGACGTCGATCTCCGCCAGACCCCGTATGCCGTAGACGCGGCTGCCATCGCGATCCGGGCGAGCGGCTACCCCGGCGCCGACCAGATCGCCGGCTGGCTGCTGAAGCCGGAGGACCCCGACGAGGTGTCGGCGCACTTCGAGACCGTTGCCACGTAGCTTCGTCAACGAGGCCCGCCGCAGAGTCGGCCCCAAGCGCCTGCGGATCCGGCCGATCATCGAGCGGCTCGCCGTCGAGCACGCGGATGCGCGGATCGCGCTCGACTTCCGCAACGAGCTCGAGCTGCTCGTCTCCGTGATGCTTTCGGCCCAGACGACGGACGTGAACGTCAACCGGGTCACGCAACACCTGTTCGCGAAGTACCGCCGGCCTGAGGACTACCTCGCCGTCCCCCAGGAGGAGCTCGAGCGCGACGTCTACGCTACCGGCTTCTTCCGCCAGAAGGCGAAGTCCCTGCGCGGGACGATGCGCGTGCTCCTGGAGGAGTTCGACGGGCAGGTGCCACGGACGCTGCCCGAGCTGCTCCGCTTGCCTGGTGTGGCGCGCAAGACAGCCAACGTCGTTGCTGCCGAGCTCGGCAACCCGCAGGGCGTCGTCGTCGACACGCACGTGCGGCGCCTGTCGCAGCGGCTCGGCCTGACGAAGCAGGAGGACCCGGTCAAGATCGAGCGCGACCTCGCGAAGCTCGTCCCCCGGGCGGACTGGGGCCGGTTCCCGCACCTCCTGATCTGGCACGGCCGCAGGATCTGCGACGCGCGCCGGCCCCTGTGCGAGGAGTGCGTGCTCGCCGATCTCTGCCCGTCGAGTCGGATCGAGATCGGCTAGCGGGGCGACAGCGCGACCAGCAGGCCGCCGTCGTCGTCATAGGCGGGGAAGATGTCGGCCGTGACCGGCTTCACCTGGCCCGCGCGCGATCGGAGCTCGAGCTTCTCGCCGAGCCGCCGCACGCCCCACTCGAGCGCGAGCGCGACCGGGTTCTTGCCGTCCTCGAAGCCGGCGAGGCCGAACGCCTCGACGACCTCCTTGCCCATCAGGTCGCCCTCGCGGTAGCCCGTCAGCTCGAATACGCCGCGGCCTGCGGCGAGGATGCGGCCCTCCTGGTCGCAGGCGACGAGGCCGGTGTTCGGGGCCGGGTAGTAGTCGTCGAGCAGCTCGAAGAGGAAGCCGAAGCCGCAGCGCTCGCAGGAGACGGCCTGGCGCAAGAGTCCCTGGCGACCATCGTGGTCGAGCGAGCGGTCCTTGCAGTTCGGGCAGATGAAGAACGGCATCAGGCCAGCGTACCGAGGAGAGTCAGATCCACTTCTTCCGCCGGAAAAACGCGAGCTGCGCGACCGTCGAGACGACGATCACGGCCCACGAGAACGCGTACCCGTAGTGCCAGTGCAGCTCCGGTAGGACATCGAAGTTCTGCCCGTAGACGCCGACCACGAACGTGGGGAAGAGCAGGAGGGAGGCGATCGCGGTCAGGCGCTGCACGACCTCGTTCTGGGTCTGTGCCACCTTCGACTGGTGGAAGTCCCGGACGCCCGCGACGAGATCGCGTGACAGCTCGAGCGCGTCGTTCGCGCGGAGCAGCTTGTCGTACACGTCGCTGAAGAGTGCGACCTCGCGCGCCTCCAGCAGGCCGGGCGCCTCGGCGTCGACGCGGCCGTCAACCACCCGGTGGACGGCATCGCGCGTCGGCGAGAGCGACTGCCGGATGTGCAGGACGTCGTGGCGGAGGTCGGAGATCCGCTGGTGCACGTCTCGGCTTGCGAGATCCTCCTCGACTGCGTCCTCGACCTCGTCGATCTCCTCGTTCAGATCGTCGATCAGGTCGAGGTAGCGCTCGGCGACGATGTCGGCCAGGTGGAAAGCCACACGGCCGGGTGGAACGTCGCGATGCTGGCACGTCTCCTTCAGCTCGGTGGGATCGAACGGCTCCCCGTCCGAGGGCGTCCGCCGCACCGTCAGCGCGATGTCGCGGCTGAGGACGATGTCGACCTCCTGGTAGTAGACGCGATCCTCGTCCGTGACCGCGACCGGCACGATGAACGCGCCCAGCGCGTGGTCGTCGGCACCGAACAGTGTCGGCCGCGGCTCGCCGGTGCCGACCAGCAGCGCCAGCTCGCGCGCGTCCAGCTTCACACCGGTAGCGGCCTCGATCTCCTCTGCGGTCGGATCGAGCAGATCGACCCAACTCGTACCGTCGCCCATCGACGCGAGGCTAGCGGTCGCGTCGGCCGGCGCTAGGCGGGCGTGGTGTGCTCCCGCGGGGCCGTCAGGGCCGCTTCGGGATGCCCTTCGGCCTCGGCCAGGAACCGCTCTGCGTCGAGCGCCGCCGCACAGCCGGAGCCCGCGGCGGTGACCGCCTGGCGGTAGATGTGATCCTGGACGTCCCCGGCGGCGAACACGCCGGGGATGTTCGTCTCGGTCGTCTTGCCCTTCGTGGTCAGGTAGCCGTTCTGGTCGTGGTCGAGCGCGTCGACGAAGAGCTTGGTCGTCGGATCGTGGCCGATTGCGACGAAGAGGCCGTCGGTGGGGTAGTCGCGCGTCTCACCGGTCTCGAGGTGGCGCAGCCGCACGCCGGTCAGCTTCCCGCCCTCGACGCCGAGCACGTCCTCGACGGCATACGGGGTGAGGATCTCGATCTTCTCGTGGCTCCGCGCGCGGTCGATCATGATCTGGGAGGCGCGGAACTCGTCGCGCCGGTGCACGATCGTGACCTTGGAGGCGAACTTCGTCAGGAAGAGCGCCTCCTCCATCGCAGAGTCCCCGCCGCCGACGACGACAACCTCACGGTCGCGGTAGAACGCGCCGTCGCAGGTGGCGCAGTACGTGACGCCGCGACCGTGGAGCGCGCGCTCCGACTCGAGCCCGAGCTGGCGGGCAGTGGCGCCCGTCGCGACGATCACCGTGCGGGCGAGGTACTCG
>JANMJY010000141.1:0-4044 GCA_031371615.1 Actinomycetes bacterium
GCGGACGCGGAGCTCATCGAAGCGGTGCTCGATCAGGTCGCGGCGGGGCGGATCGAGCAGAGCATCACCGGCCGCGGGCTCGTCGACGAGGCTGAGCGTGCGCGACGCGTGGAGGCGCCGTACCTCCAACTGGTGCTCGAGCGGCTCTGGGAGGTCGAGCGCGGGCGGGGGTCGAAGACGTTGCACGCCGGGACGCTGGAGGATCTCGGCGGTGCCGAGCAGATCGTCGAGGAGCATCTGGAGCGTGCGCTTGCCGGCCTGGACGATGATGAGCGCGACCTCGCCGCGCGCCTGTTCAACCACCTCGTGACGCCGTCCGGCTCCAAGATCGCCCATGCCGTCGACGATCTGACGCGCTACGCGCGGGTCGAGCCGGAGCGGCTGGAGCCGGTGCTCGGCACGCTCGAAGCGGCAAGGATCCTTCGCCGCGTCCCCGGACGGAGCGGCGGGTCGCCGCGCTACGAGATCTTCCACGACGTGCTCGCGCCCGCCGTGCTCGCGTGGCGCGCCCGGCACGAATCGGAGCGCGCTCTGGCGGCTGAACGGGAGGCATCCAGTCGCCGGCACCGGCGCCTCGCAGTCGTTGCAACACTGGCGCTGATTGCCCTGGCTGGAACGCTCGCGCTCACCGCTTGGGCGCTCGCGCAGCGCGCACACGCACGCGACCTGGCTCGTTCGGCCGAGGCCCGAGAACTCGTTGCGTCGGCCTTCTCCCAGCTGGGGGTCGATCCGGAGAGCAGCCTGCGGCTCGCGCTGCGGGCTGCTGAGCTTGAACCGTCGGGGCGCACTGAAGACGCGCTGCGGCGGTCTCTGCTCGAGTCGCGCCTGCGGCTGAACACCAAAGTCGCCGCTCCTGTGCAGAAGCTGGCGACCGGTGCGGGAGGCGTGATCGCCGCCGGCTCGGGGGACGCGATCACGCTGTTCGACGGCAGCCTCGCGCGGACTGGCGGCCGCAAGCTTCCCGGCCGTCTGCTCGAGCTCAGGGGAGACGGCGCCGTCGCGGTCTCCGGCCGCACGATCTGGATTCTCAACCCGCTGACCGGGCGGATCGAGCGCCGGGTACGGATACCGGTGGGGAAGCTGCCGGTACGCGACGTGGAGAGCGGCAAGCTCGTGGCCTCGATCGCTGCGCCGAAGACCGTCCGGTATGCGGCGCTCGGACCGGAGCGCACACTGCTCGCGATCTCTGATGGAAGCCGCCGGACGATCATCGTCAACACGCTGACTCAGGAAGGGCGTCACGTGCTCGAGCAACCCAGCTCCGTGACCTCGCTTCGCTTCGGTCCTGCGGCACGCACGCTCGCAGTAGGTGGGAGCGACGGCTCGGTCCGGCTCTGGCGCGTATCCACGGGCAAGCATCGGGCGACGCTCCAGTTCGGCCATGTCGGTCACGTCACCGACATCGCGTTCAGTCCTCGGGCGACGCTGGTCGCGACGGCGAGCACCGACGGCACGGCCCGGGTCTGGCGCGTCGGCAGCGGGGACCCGGTCAGCGTCCTTCCCGGCCACGAAAACTATGTCAACGACGTCGAGTTCAGCAGCAACGGCAGCTTCGTCGTCACGGCAGGTAAGGACGGCACTGCCCGCGTCTGGCGCGCCGAGAACGGCGAAGCGATCGCGACGCTCCGTGGTCATGGCGATCCGGTCAGCGCGGCGGCGTTCCTTCCCGGAGACAGGCGCGTAGTCAGTGCAGGGGCCGAAGGAGCCGTGCGGATCTGGGACAGCGTCAGGCAGCCTCCGCTGCGCCTCGTCCGAGCGTTCAAGAGCCCTGTGACGCAGGTCCGGTTCGACGGCGGGGGCTTCGAGGCGGTCACCAAGGACGGCCGGTTGCACGTTCTGTCCGCCGAGGGCGCCGAGGTGGCGCAGCGCACCGCGCGCGAGGAACCCGTCGAGCGATCCCCGGACGGTGCCACGCTGAAGATCGAGGGGAAAATTGTGGTGGTGCGCCGGTCAGACGGTCACGTGGTCGCGCTTCGCGGCCACCGCGACATCGTCACCGCGGCGCACTTCTCCCCGGACGGCGCGTACGTCGTCACTGCAAGCCGAGACCACGACGCGATCGTCTGGAACGCCCGAACCGGCACGATCGTCCACAAGCTTCTGGGGCACTTCGCGATCATCAGCGACGCCCGCTTCAGTCCAGACGGACACTGGATCGTCACTGCAGGACCGGGCAAGCCTGGAATCTGGGACGCATCGAACGGCGACCTCATCTACCTCCTTCAGGGCCACGAGGACATCCTGCTCTCGGCGGCATTCGACTCAACCAGCCGCAGGATCGTCACCGGCGGCCGTGACGGCACCGTTCGGACGTATCGCTGTACCGTTTGTGGCCATCTCGACGAGCTCATCCCGCTTGCGCGAGCGCGGCTCGCCGCTGCTGCGCCTCGTTAGTCCAACGCCTCGGTGCGCTCGTCGAGCTCGTTCGCCTTGCTCGTCAGCGCTTCGAATCCCGCCAGGAGGAAGTCGTTCACCGCTCCGGCGGCGAGCACCGAGGTCAAAAGGCGGCCGGTTCGCGGTGCGAGGATTTGCGTGGACGCAAGCCCGGCGCCGATCCACGTTCCGATGCAGCGGGTGCAGGTGACGAGCTCGCCGATCGCCTGCTTGATCTCGCTGTCATGCGTCGGCTTCTCGTCCTCGCCGTCGTAGGCCTCGCCCTCGACGAACGGCTCGCGTACGAAGCTCGTCACCTTGTCGCGCGCAACGGTGCGGGAGGCCTTGAAGGTCGCGAGCCCGAGGAGCGCCAGATCGATCGGGGCCATCTCGAAATGGGGTCGCTTCTGTGCCGCGGCGAGGCCGCTGACGGCCCCGAGACCGCCCAGGAAGGTGGCCATGATCGTCGCGTACGCGCGGTAGGGAGGCTGTTCGGGCACCGCTAGGCTGTACCCACAATGATCGAGCTCAAGACATCGGCCGAGTACGTCCCTACCGGCGATCAGCCGAAGGCGATCGAGGAGATCACGCGCTCCCTCCGAGGCGGCGAGCGCTACCAGACCCTGCTCGGCGCCACCGGCACCGGCAAGACCGCGACGATGGCGTGGATCATCGAGCAGCTGCAGCGTCCGGCGCTCGTGATCGCGCACAACAAGACGCTCGCCGCGCAGCTCTGCAACGAGTTCCGGGAGTTCTTTCCCGCGAACGCGGTCGAGTACTTCGTCTCCTACTACGACTACTACCAGCCCGAGGCGTACGTGCCGCAGGCCGACCTCTACATCGAGAAGGACTCCTCGCGGAACGACGACATCGACCGCCTGCGCCACGCGGCGACCTCGAACCTGCTCCAGCGCCGGGACACCGTGATCGTCGCCTCGGTCTCCTGCATCTACGGCCTCGGCTCGCCGGAGGAGTACGAGAAGCGGGTCGTCTTCCTGACCGTCGGCGAGGAGATCGACCGGGACGTGATGCTGCGGAAGCTGATCGACATCCAGTACGTCCGCAACGACACGCTCCTCGGCCGCGGCCGGTTCCGGGTCAAGGGCGACGTGATCGAGATCCAGCCCGCGTACACCGAGACGGCCTACCGCGTCTCGATGTTCGGCGACGAGGTCGAGCAGATCACGCACTTCGACCCGCTCACGGGCGAGGTGTTCGCGAAGCTCGACACGATCACCGTCTTCCCGGCGACGCAGTACGTCACCTCGAAGCCGACGATCGAGCGCGCGCAGGACGAGATCAAGCACGAGCTGGAGCAGCAGGTGGCGTTGTTCGAGAGCCAGGGGCGGATGCTCGAAGCGCACCGGATCCGGCAGCGCACCGAGTACGACCTGGAGATGATGCGCGAGCTCGGCTTCTGCAACGGGATCGAGAACTACTCGCGGATCCTGGACGGCCGGCCCGCGGGCTCGGCCCCGCACACGCTGCTCGACTACTTCCCGTCTGACTACGTCGTCTTCGTCGACGAGTCGCATCAGACGATTCCGCAGATCGGCGGCATGTACGAGGGCGATCGCTCCCGCAAGCAGACCCTGATCGACTTCGGCTGGAGGCTGCCCTCCGCGCTCGACAACCGCCCGCTGAAGTTCGCCGAGTTCGAGTCGCTCGCGG
>JANMJY010000176.1:0-7031 GCA_031371615.1 Actinomycetes bacterium
GCGAAGGAGACCTACGCTACGTCTCGGAGCTGCGCCGCGAGCGCGAGGGCGCGAAGCTTCTTCAGGCCCTGGTTCTCGATCTGACGGATCCGCTCGCGCGTGACGCTGAACGTACGACCGACCTCGTCGAGCGTCCGCGGCTGCTCGCCGTCGAGGCCGTAGCGCAGCTCGAGCACCCGTCGCTCGCGTGCCGAGAGCGACTTGAGGATCGACCGGAGCGCTTCGTTCCGCAGGGTCTCCTCGGCGAGCTCGTCGGGCAGCTGCGCGGTCGAGTCGGTGAGGAAGTGCCCGAACTCGGACTCGTCCTCGTCGCCGACCGGCTTCTCGAGCGAGATCGGCGTCTGGGCGCTGCGGCGAATCTGGTTGACCTCTTCGGGCAGCAGGTCGAGCTCGACGGCGATCTCCTCGGCGTTCGGCTCGCGGCCGAGCTTGGCGCGCAGGGTGCGCTCGGTGCGGACGATCTTGTTCAGCTTCTCGACCACGTGCACCGGCATCCGGATCGTGCGCGCCTTGTCGGCGAGCGCGCGGGCGACGGCCTGGCGGATCCACCAGGTGGCGTAGGTGGAGAACTTGAAGCCCTTGCGATAGTCGAACTTCTCGGCCGCGCGCACGAGCCCGATCGTCCCCTCCTGGATCAGGTCGAGGAACGGCAGCCCCTGGTTGCGGTAGCGCTTCGCGATCGAGACGACGAGGCGCAGGTTCGCCTCGACCATGGCCTGCTTGGCGGCGTGCTCGCCACGCTCGATCCGCTTCGCCAGCTCGACTTCCTGCGCGGCGGTGAGCAGCGGCACCTTGCCGATGTCCTTGAGGAAGAGCTGAAGCGTGTCGGTCGAGACTTCCTTGGCCTCCTCGACCTCCGCCTCCGGCTCGTCCCGCTCGACGACTTCGATCTGCAGCTCCTCGAGCGCGGAGTAGAACTCGTCGATCTGCCCCGCGTCGAGGTCGAGCTCGTCCAGGGCGCTCGCGATGTCCTCCGCGAGCAGCTTCCCCGTCAGGCGCCCGTTCTCCAGCAGCGTCCGTCCCTCAATCGTCGTCAGAACGTCGACTGCAGGTGGACCGACGGTGTCGGCGGCTCCGCTCTCTGAAACTGAACCCCTTGCGCTCACTTCGGCTCCCCCTCCGATTGCGCTCACCGTAGTCGCGATTTGCGTGAATCGCAACACTCTCCTAACAAAGTTGCAAGAGCTTGCCAGAACGTGTCGATCCGCGCATAGGCCGTTAGGCCCATCTTTCGGCTCAGCCGGTCCCTACTTTCGCGAGCTCGGCCAGGTAACGCCCGGCTTCGCGCGCGACCGGGCTTCCAGGCTCGCTCGTCTGAGCCAGCCGCAGCTGCCGCTTCGCCTCCTTGACTTCACGCTGCCAGAGCAGCAGCACGCCCAGGTGGAACCGCACCGTGGCAGCCCGTGGGAACCGGCGCGTCAGCGGCCCGAGCCGCGAGAACGCCCCAGCCGGGTTGCTCTTGTCGTAGCGGCCGACGGCGTCGGCGACGAGCGCGTCGACGTCGTTCGGCGCCAGCGCCAGAGCCTGGGAAAAGGCGCGGCGCGCGGAGAGCGGGCGGCCGAGCCGCTGGAGCGCCACCCCGTAGAGCAGCCGGCCGCGCAGGCCGGACTCGCCGCGGAGCGACTCGAGCTGCGCAGCCGGCGTGGCACCCTCGATCGAGAAGGGAAAGCTCGGCACGAAGACGGGCAGACCGGGCGCGAAGTCCAGGTGGATCAGGTCGTCGGCGCGTACGGCGTACGGAGTGTCCGGCTCGACGTCGCGGGCTTCGCGCCACGCCGTCACTGCTCCACCGGTACCGGCCCAGAAGCGCGCCAGCCCGACGTGCAGCTGAATCATGGCGCTGCGGGGAAAGAGCGCGCCGAGCTGCTCGATCCTGTCCTTGCTCGCCGGCCACGCGGCGAACGCCGCCCCGAGCTTCGCCTCGAGCGAGTCGAAGCGCCCGAAGATCCGCGCTGCCTCCCGATGGCGGCCGGCGTCGTACAGCGCGACCGCTCGCCGGAGCTCGCGCGCCTCGGCGTCCTCGCGGACGCCCAGCGAGAGCTCGAGGTGCGGGAAGCCCTTGCGGGGCTGTGGCTGGACGGTTGCCGCAGCACCGGCGTCGCGCTCGTCCGCCGAGAGCACCGCTGCGCCGGCGACGACGACTGCAGCCAGCGCCGCGAGCACGGCAACGACGAGGCTCGTGCGGGGCGCGGGGCGACACGTAGCCAGACTAGCCAGCCGCGACGTGGGCCTCGAGCCGCGCCGCCACCTCCTCGGCGGACGGCATCGCCTGGATCTCGGCCTGCACACGCCTGGCCGCCTCGGCGAACGAGGGCTCGTCGAGGACCCGCCTGAGCGCCAGCCGAACCGCATCTGCCGTGAGCTCCTCCGGCCGGATCACTACCGCGGCGCCCGCAGCTGCGCAACGCGCCGCGTTGTCGAACTGATCCGCTCCCTGCGGCACGAGGACGAGTGGCAGGCCGTGCGCGAGCGCGCCGAGGACGCTGCCGGAGCCGGCGTGCGCGACGACAGCGGCGCAACGTGGCAGTACCTGCGCCTGCGGCACGAAGCGCTCGACTCGGACATTCGGCGACCAGCGACCGAGCGACAGTGGATCGACGTTGCGGCCGGTCGTGACGAGGGCGGAGATCCAGCCGTCGAGCGCGTCGAGCAGCGGACGAAATACCTCGGGCCCGTTGAAGACCGTGCCCAGAGTGACATAGACGAATGGCTGCTCGAGCGCGTCCAGCCAGTCTGGGACTCCCTCGATCGTCGCGGCCTCGCTCCTGAGCTGGATCGTTTCGCCCAGTGGCTGCTCCCACGCGAAGCTGGGCGGGCAGACGTCGATGTAGAGGCCGCGGAACGCGCCCGCGTACCGGTCGGGCTCGGCGCCGATGGAACGCCACAGAGGCGCCATGTGCTCGGCCGCCCGCTCGAGGGCCGCGAACGGAACCATGACCCCGAACGAATGGTGCGCGACCGGAAGCTCAAGCGCCGCCGCCACGGCGGGCGCCGCGAGATCTCCGCTCTCGTAGACGACCGCATCCGGGCGCCAGGCGCGCGCGACATCGAGCAGCTCGGGCAACTTCGCCGTCGCGTGAAACTCGGCGAAGAGGTGTGTGAAGAGGAGCGGCCGTCTCCGCTCCGGTGGCACGGCACGCAACTCGTCGCGGAACCGGTCCAGGTGCGCGAGCGCGTCCGAGTGCGGGCCGCCGGCGGGCAGTGCGTCGAAGCCTTCCCCGACGACGTGCGAGTGCCAGCCTGCCTCGGTCGCGAACGCGAGCTCGTGCCCAGCCGCCCGAAGCGCACGCGCGAGCGCGAGCAGCGGCCGAAAGTGGCCGTCGAGCGGGGTCGTGCTGAAGAGGACGCGCATCGCCCGATCATCTCTGCACGGGAAGAAGCTCGCCGCATCTATCGTTTCGCACAGAGATGGCGACCTACAGAGAGCTCCTGGCCCAGGTCAGAGAAGAGATCGACGAGATCGGCGCCGCCGAAGCACGTGAACGCCAGGGCGCGGCGCTCTTCCTCGACGTCCGCGAGCGCGAGGAGTGGGAGGAGGGGATCGTGCCGGGCGCCATCCACGTACCCCGTGGCCAGCTCGAGTCCCGGATCGAAGGCCTCGTACCCGATCACGCCCGTGAGATCGTCCTCTACTGCTCCGGTGGGTCGCGCTCCGCCTTCGCGGCTAAGTCGCTCGGCGAGCTCGGCTACGAGAACGTGACCAACATGACCGGCGGCTTCACCGACTGGAAGCGCAGTGGCTTCGAGGTCGAAACGCCACATTCGCTGACGCCGGATCAGCGGCGCCGGTACTCCCGCCACCTGCTCATCCCCGAGGTCGGCGACGCCGGCCAGGAGAAGCTGCTCGCGTCGCGCGTCCTGCTGATCGGCGCAGGGGGTCTTGGTTCCCCCTCCTCGCTGTACCTGGCTGCGGCGGGCGTGGGCACGCTCGGGATCGTCGACGCCGACGTCGTCGACGACTCCAACCTGCAGCGCCAGATCGTCCACTCCACCGACCGGCTCGGCGAGCCGAAGGTCCTGTCGGCCAAGCGGACGCTCGAGGCGCTCAACCCGGACGTCGAGGTGAAGACGTTCGAGGAGCGACTGACGTCGGAGAACGTCGAGCGGATCCTCGGGGAGGGCTGGGACGTGATCGTCGACGGGGCCGACAACTTCCCGACGCGCTACCTCGTCAACGACGCGTCGGTCTGGCACCGGATTCCGGTAGTGCACGGCTCGATCTACCGCTTCGAGGGCCAGGTCACAGTTTTCAATCCTCCCGAGGGGCCGTGCTACCGCTGCCTCTTCCCCACGCCGCCGCCGCCGGAGCTCGCGCCGAGCTGCGCCGAGGGCGGAGTGCTCGGCGTGCTCCCGGGGATCGTCGGCTCGCTGCAGGCGAACGAGGCCCTGAAGCTGCTGCTCGGCATCGGCGACACGCTGCAGGGGCGGCTGCTCCTGTTCGACGCGCTCGGGACCACGCTGGACGAGGTCGCGGTCAAGCGTGATCCCACCTGCCCCGTCTGCGGCGAGCATCCGACGATCACCGACTACGTGGACTACGTCGAGTTCTGTGCCGGGGTGCGCGGATGACCAAGGTGCGGATCCCACCGACGCTGCGGAACGAGGTCGGCGGCGAGCGTGAGGTGATCGGCGAGGGCGAGACCGTGCGCGAGGTGCTCGAGGACGTCGCCGGGCGCTACCCGGCTCTCGAGGCGCAGCTCTTCGACGGCGGCTCGTTGGCGCCGTTCGTGAACGTCTACCTCGGCGGCGAGGACGTGCGGACACTCGACGGCCTCGAGACCCGCGTCAACGGCTCTTCGGTCATCCTCCTGCCGGCGATGGCCGGTGGCTGTTAACCGGCTCGCACCGAGCCTCCTCGACCTCGTCGGGAACACTCCACTCGTCGAGCTCTCCCGGTTCGTTCCCGGGTCGGTGCGCGTGTTCGCGAAGCTCGAGGGCCAAAACCCGACCGGCTCGACGAAAGACCGCGTCGCGAAGGCGATGGTCGAGGCGGCGGAGGCCTCGGGAGAGCTGGAGCCCGGCCGGCGCCTGCTTGAGCCCACCAGCGGCAACACCGGCATCTCGCTGGCGCTCGTCGCGAAGCTGAAGGGCTACCGGCTGACGTGCGTGATGCCGGCGAACGCGACCGAGGAGCGCCGCAGGCTCCTCCGCCTCTACGGCGCCGAGATCATCGAGTCGCCCGGCGCGGAGGGCTCGAACGGCGCCGTTCGGCTGGCGCTCGAGCTCGCGGAGCGCGATCCGTCCTATTTCATGCCGTTCCAGTACGCGAACGAGGCCAATCCGCGCGCCCACTACGAAGGCACCGGCGCCGAGATCGCCGAGGCGCTGGACCGCGTCGACGTCGTCGTCGCCGGCCTCGGGACCGGCGGGACGCTGATGGGTGTCGGCGCACGGCTGCGCGAGAGCTTCCCGGACGTCGTGGTGGCGGCGGCGGAGCCGCTGCCGGGCGAGGCGGTCATGGGCCTGCGCTCGCTGGCCGACGGCTACGTGCCGCCGATCCTCGATGTCTCCAAGCTCGACCGGAAGCTCCTCGTCTCGAACGAGGAGTCGGTCGCCGGCCTGCGCGACCTGCTCGACAGCGAAGGCATCTTCGGCGGCGTCTCCGCCGGAGCCGTGGCCCACGTCGCCCGCCGCCTCGCCGGCGAGCTCGACGAGGGCGTCGTCGTCTGCATCCTGGCCGACGGCGGCTGGAAGTACCTGTCGGCGGACTTCTGGGAGGCCGGCGACGTCGAGCAATCGATGGAGCGAACCGTCTGGTGGTGATTCCGGCCGACGTTCGTGCCGAGCTGCGCGCGCACGCCGAGGAGGAGGCACCGAACGAGGCCTGCGGCGTCGTCGTCGTCAAGGACGGCGTCGCCGAGCGGTACGTGCGCGGGCGCAACGCCGCAGCCTCGCCGTACCGCTTCGAGCTCGAGGTGCCGCCCGAGACGTGGTTCCTGGAGGACGACGGCTACGAGCTCGCCGTCTTCCACTCGCACCTCTCCTCCCCGCCGCGTCCGTCGCGCACCGACGTCGAGAACATCGGGCTCTGGCAGGGCAAGCCGTACCTGATCCTCTCGCTCGGCTCCGACTCGCTCGCCGGCTGGACGATCCAGGACGACCGGATCCTGCCGCTCGCCGTCGCGGAGATCCGATGAACGTTGTCGAGCTTGCGCCCGGTCTCTGGCGCTGGACCGCGCCGCACCCTGACTGGCACGAGGGCGCCGACTGGGAGCGCGAGGTCGGCTGCGTCTACTACGAGGCGGCCGACGCCACCGTCCTGATCGACCCGCTCGTGCCACCCGAGCGCGAGCGGTTCTTCGAGGCACTCGACCGCGACGTCGAGCGGCGCGGGCTGCCCGTGTCGGTCCTGCTGACCTGCAAGTGGCACGAGCGCAGCGCCGTCGAGCTGAAGGATCGCTACGCCGCGGGCGAGGCGGCGCCGGCCGGGATCGAGCCGTGCCTCTTCCTTCCCGAGATCGAGGAGACGGTGTGGTGGCTGCCCGAGCACAGGACGCTCGTCGCCGGCGACGTCCTGATCGGCACGCCGGAGGGCGTCAGCGTCTGTCCGGACTCGTGGCTCGAGGACGAAGCGTCACCGGCCGCGATCCGTGCCGAGCTCGAGCCGCTGCTCGACCTTCCGGTCGAACGTGTCCTCGTCTCGCACGGCGAGCCGGTGCTCGAGGGCGGCCACGCTGCGCTCGCGGAGGCGCTCAGGGCCTGACTGCTACGACTTGCGCTCGCCACCGTTCCCGCCCCGCGTCTCCGGCAGACCGACGTTCGGCGTCGGGGGCGGTGCAGGCGGTGGCTTGGGTGTTTGCGTGGCTGCCATGGCTAGAGAATCGTACCGCTGATCGCTCCGAGCAAGGACAAAACTTCGATCGCCAGTGCCGCCGCGGCAACCCGAAAGGCGACTAGGAGCCGCCGCATCACGACATCGTTGTCGTCCCAGAATCGCTGCATGTCGTAGACGAGCCGCCGATAGACCTCTCCCGCGTCGTCTCGATGCTCATAGAGGTTCTCGAAGACGTACCGACCGGACAACGCGAAGT
>JANMJY010000194.1:0-23283 GCA_031371615.1 Actinomycetes bacterium
GCGACGGCCTTCGCGGTCTTGCGCAGGTCGGCCTCCTGCTCGTCGTCGTCGGCGAGCCCGTTCAGGATCAGGATCGTCTCCCGCTGCGCCGAGCCGTTCTTGAGGCAGACGATCGCGAGCCGCCGCACCGCCATGTTCGGATCGTTCGACGCGAGCTCGTGGAGGATCGAGCGCATCCCGTTCACGTCTCCGGGGTGGTCTCGGGAAAGCGCCTCGAGCGCGATCAGCGCCGAGCCACGCGCGGCCGGGCTTTCGTCCTGGAGGCCGCGCCGGACCAGCTCGAGCTTCTGGCGGAAATGGAACTGCGCGATCGCGCGATAGGCGTGGGCTCGGACGCGGTAATCGGCGCTCCGCACGGCGTGCTCGAGCTCCTCGTCCCACTGCTGCCGCAGCGTCGCGAGCCCGCGCTCGTCGCCCGCAGCCGCCAGCTCCTCGGCCTGCTGCGCGGCCTCCTGGAGCGTCATCCGATCGACGAAGCCGGGCGGGGACCGGGTCCGACGTACTTCGCAGACGGCCGGACGAGCCGGTTGAGCTTCTTCTGCTCGAGGATGTGCGCCGACCAGCCTGCCGTCCGGGAGCAGGCGAACATCGCGGGCGCCAGCTGCGGCGGCACGTCGGCGACGTCGAGGACGACTGCCGACCAGAACTCGACGTTTGTCTCCAGCGGCCGGTCGGGCGACTTCTTCCGCAGCGCCGCGAGTGCGGCCTGCTCGAGCTTGTAGGCAACCTCGAAGCGCGGCGAGCCGAGCTCCTTGGCCGTGCCCTTGAGCAGGCGGGCGCGCGGATCCTCGGCGCGGTAGACGCGGTGGCCGAAGCCCATCAGCCGCTCGCCTTTCTCGATCAGACCCTCGACGTACGCCTCGGGGTCTCCGGACTCGGCGGCTGCGTCGAGCATCGGCAGCACCCGGGCGGGCGCACCACCGTGCAGGGGGCCGGACAGCGCGCCCACCGCCGAGGAGAGCGCGGCGGCGCAATCCGAGCCCGTGGACGCGGTTATCCTCGCGACGAAGGTGGAGGCGTTGAGGCCGTGCTCGCAGGTGCAGATCCAGTAGGTGTCGATTGCCTGCACGTGCTTCGGGTCGGCCTCGCCGCGCCACTCGAGCAGGAAGCGCTCGGCGGTCGTCTGCCCCTGCGCGATCACCGCCGGATCGATGTGGTCGGACTTGCCGTCCGCGAGCCGAGCCGACTGCGCCGCGATCGAGATGAACTGCGCCGAGGTGCGGCGGAGATCCTCGCGCGCCTCGTCGTCGGTGATGTCGATCAGCTTCTCGAGGCCCCACTCGCCGCCGACACGCGCCGTCACGGACTGGAGGTCGGCGGGCGTGTTCCCGGTCAGCCCACCGCCCTGGTAGGGCTCGGCCGCCGGCAACCCCGGCTCGAAGCTCTCGTCGACGAGCAGACCCCAGACCTGCTCGAAGTGGTACGCACCGACCAACTCCTCGATGTCGACACCGCGGTAGCGCAGCGACCCACCGTCGCGGTCCGGCTCGGCGATCTCGGTCTCGAAGGCGACCACACCTTCGAGCCCGGGCTTGAACTCGGTCATCGTTCTCCTCGTCGTCGTTGCGTCTGCCGGACGGTACCTCACCAGCAGCCTTGTGACCCCTGCATACAATCCGCCGCCGTGGCGTCACGTACGACATGGAGCCGAGCCGCGACGGTGCGAGCGGCCGGCACGAGCGAGGTCGCCGACGCGATCATCGAGAAGCTGGAGGTGCTGGTGTGAGGCCCAAGGTCACCGTTGTCGGTGCAGGAAACGTCGGAGCGACGTGCGCGCAGGAGCTCGCGCGCCGCGACTACGCCGACGTCGTGCTCGTCGACATCAAGGAGGGGCTCCCTCAGGGCAAGGCACTCGACATCAACCAGGCGGCCGCGGTCCTCGGCTACGAGGCGAACGTGAACGGCTCGAACGGCTATGAGGAGACAGCAGGCTCCGAGGTCGTCGTCATCACCGCCGGCCTCCCGCGCCAGCCCGGGATGAGCCGGGACGACCTCGTCTCCACCAACGAGGGGATCGTCAAGTCCGTGACCGAGCAGGTGATCGGCGCGAGCCCCGAAGCGATTCTGGTCGTCGTCTCGAACCCGCTCGATGCGATGTGCCACGTGGCCAAGAACGTCTCCGGCTGGGCGAAGGAGCGGGTCTTCGGCATGGCCGGGATCCTCGATACGGCGCGCTTCTCGGCCTTCATCGCGTGGGAGACCGGCATGTCGATCAAGGACGTGACCGCGATGGTGCTCGGCGGGCACGGCGACCAGATGGTGCCCGTCGTTTCCGCGACCACCGTCGGCGGGATCCCGCTGCGGAAGCTCGCCCCCGAGGACCGGATCCAGGCGATGGTCGAGCGCACCGCCAAGGGCGGCGGCGAGCTCGTCAACCTGCTCGGCACCTCGGCCTGGTACGCGCCCGGCGCGGCGGCCGCGCAGATGGTCGACGCGATCGTCCTCGACGAGAAGCGCGTCCTGCCCTGCACCGCCTACCTCGAGGGCGAGTACGGGATCGACGGCCTTTACATGGGCGTGCCGGTCGTGCTCGGCTCGAAGGGGATCGAACGCGTTGTCGAGCTCGATCTCGACGACGCCGAGCAGCAGGCGCTGAAGGCGTCCGCGGCAGCTGTCCGTGAGGTCGTCTCCGTCTTGAAGACCTAGTGGAGCTGGACTAGTGGATCTGGGCCTGAACGGGCGCACGGCCATCGTCTGCGGGGCGTCCGCCGGGCTCGGGCTCGCGACTGCCGAGTCACTCGCCGCAGACGGCGCCAATGTCGTCATGTTCGCCCGCCGCGAAGAGGAGCTCCAGCGCCAGTCTTCCCGGCTCGGCGCGCTGGGAGTGCCCGGAGACGTCCGGGTCGCTGCGGATCTCGCGCGAGTCGTCGAGGCCGCGATCAGCGCCTACGGCGGCATCGATGTCCTCGTGTGGAACGGGGGCGGACCGCCGCCCGGCCCCGCCGCCGCCGTCACCGACGAGACGTTGTCGTCCGCCTACGAGCTCGTGCTCCTGCCGGCGATCCGGCTCGTCGGCCTCTGCCTCCCCCACCTCGAGGCAAGCGGCCGCGGCCGCGTGATCGCGATCACCTCCGCGACCGTCAAGGAGCCGACCCCGCACCTGGCGCTCTCGAACGCCCTGCGACCGGGGCTCGTCGGCTGGCTGAAGACGCTTTCCCGCGAGGTCGGGCCGAAGGGAATCACCGTTAACTGCGTCGCACCGGGCCGGATCGACACGGCGCGGCTCGCCGAGCTCTATCCGTCGGGGCCGAGCGAGGAAGACCTCGCCCAGATTCCGGTCGGTCGCTGGGGCGCGCCGCGCGAGCTGGGAGACGTCGTCTGCTTCCTCGCCTCGGACCGCGCCGCCTACGTCACCGGCACGACGATCGCCGTCGACGGCGGGCTCTCGCGGGGCCTGGTCTGAAACCGCGGCTGCTCATCGGCACCGGGCTGGTACTCGGTGCGATCGCCGTCGGCGCAGCGTGGCTGCTCCCGTCGGACAGCTACCTGCTGCTGCCCGACCGGGCGAAGCCGCTCGAGGCGCTGGTCAGGGTCCAGGGCGAGAAGGACACCGGTCCCGGCGGGATCTACTACGTGGACGTGATCGTCCGCAAGGCGAGCCGCCTCGAGGAGCTCGTCTCCAGCCTGCGCCCGGACGGAGCAGACCTCGTGCCCAGCGAGGCACTCGTGCCTCCTGGCTCCAACTACGCCGAGCGGCGGCGCCAGAACCTGCGCCAGATGGACCGCTCGGAGCAGGTCGCAGCCGCCGTCGCCCTGCGGCAACTCGGCTACAAGGTCGATGCCAAGCCCGAGGGGGCCCTCGTCGTCTTCGTCGCGCCCGACGCGCCGGCGGCCGGAAAGCTCGAGCCGACCGAGGTGATCGTCGGCGTCGACGGCTCGCCGGTCCGCACGCCCGAGGGCCTCCGCCGGCTGATCGGCAAGCACAAGCCCGGCGAGTCCGTCCGCCTGGAGGTTCGGGCGGGAGGCGCGACCCGGATGGTCGAGGTCGGCACGATCAAGAGCCCGGACGAGCCGGGGCGCCCGATCGTCGGGATCCAGGTCGAGCAGTACGCCAACATCAAGCTTCCACTCTCCGTCGACATCGATCTCGGCGGTGTCGGCGGACCGTCGGCCGGGCTCGCCTTCGCCCTCGACGTCGTCGACGAGCTGCGAGGGAACGTCGACCGCGGCCTCCGAGTCGCCGCCACGGGGGAGATCGAGCTCGACGGGACCGTTGCGCCGATCGGCGGCGTCAAGCAGAAGGTGATCGGCGCCCGACGCTCCCACGCCGATGTGTTCCTCGTCCCGGCTGGGGATAACGCCGTGGAGGCACGCCGGCATGCAGGGGATCTCCGCATCATCCCTGTGGAGAGTTTTGCGCAAGCGTTGCGCGTGTTGGCAACGATTGCCAAAAAACCCTAGTTAGCAGCAGTTTTTTCGATCGCTGAAAGCTCCGGAAATTGCACTGTTTTCCTGAGGCTGGGCCTTGCCGTTGTTCCAGACCGCCTCCATAGTCCGCTTTGTCCGAAGGTGACGCGACGTGAGCAAAAGGGAATATGAGCAAACGCATTGAGGCAAGTTGTAACGACTGCTATTTTCGCCGAGCAGGCCTGTGCGCCCTTCCGGGCGACACGCCGTGCCCCACGTTCCGCCTCTCGGCAACAGGCACGCTCGCACCGCCGCGACAGCCGCGGCTCGTCCCTCGCCCGGCCGCAACACCGACTTACGCCGCGGCGTAGGCTTCGCTCGATGGAGGATTCTCCGCGCGACGAGTTCAACCGGAGCTGGCAGCCTCGGCTCTGGATCACGCTCGGCCTGCTGATCCTGATCGGCGCCTACCTGATCGCGTTTGTGGTCGGCAACGACCAGGAGGCCTCGGTCGACTTCGTTTTCGGTCAGGCGAGGACGTCGCTGATCTGGGTGATACTGCTCTCGCTGCTCGCCGGCCTCGTCGGCGGGGTGCTGCTCTCCCAGCTCGCTCGTCGCCGTCAGCGCACGAGGGCGGCGAGGGTGGAGACGCCCTCGTCGATGTCCGACGGCGACTCGTAGCTGAACGCCAGGCGAGCCGAGCGCGCTCCTGCTTCGCGGCCCGGCGCAGGATAGAAGTCGGTTCCCTTCACGAAGGTGACCCCTGCCGCCTCGGCTCGGGTGAGCAGCTCGCTCGCGTCGGCCGGTAGGTCGACCCAGACGAAGTAGCCGCCCTCCGGCTCGCTCCACGTCGCTTCACCCTTGAAGTGGTTGTCCAGGGCGCCGAGCATCGCGTCCCGCCGCTGCCGCAGCAACCCCTTGACGCGCTCGAGGTTCGGCTCGAAGGCGCCACGATGGATCAGCTCGTGCACGGTCGCCTGAGTGAGGAAAGGCGGGGAGATGTAGTTGGAGACGGCCCGTGCCTCGAGCCGCGCAGCCAGGCCGGCGGGCGCCACGAACCAGCCGACCCGAACGCCGGGAGCCACGGTCTTCGAGAACGAGGACGCGTAGGTGACGAGATCCCCGCCTTCGAGCTCGTGCAGCGACGGCGGTGGCTCGCCCTCGTAGCGGACGAGCCCGTACGGATCGTCCTCGAGCACCGGGACGCCGTGGGCGGCTGCGAGCTCGACGACCCGGCGCCGACGCTCCGTCGAGAGCGTACGGCCGCTCGGGTTCTGGAAGGTGGGGATCGTGTAGAGGAAGCTCGTCTCGCCGGTTGCGAGCTCACGCTCGAGTGCATCCGGGTCGAGCCCTTCCCCGTCCATCGCGAGCGGGCGCACGTCGGCGCCGAGCCGCGCGAGGATCTTCAGCGGCCGGTCGTAGGTCGGGGCCTCCACGAGCACCCGCCCCGGCCGCTCGGCGAGCAGCTCTTCCGCGTAGAAGACGAAGCCCTGGAGGCCGCCGTTGGTGACGACGACCCGCCCCGGCTCGACTCCGTGCCGGTCGCCGAGCCACTCGCGCAGTGGGCCGTAGCCGCCGCCGGGACCGTAGGCGAGCACCGACGGGTCGCCCTCGATCGCCGACCGGGCGCAGTCGGCCAGCAGAGCGGCATCGAGGCACTCCGGCGCCGGCGCGCCACGGGCGAACGAGATCATGCCGCTCACCCTAACTGCCGATGCTGGTGCTACTTTGTTACCTACGGACGGCGTGGTGTCGTCCTGTGAGGTTTGTTCTTCTTCGGATGTTCCCCTGTGATGGCACAGGCGGTCGGGGCAGGCGGATCTCGACCGATCACGAAGGAGTCGAATCAAGATGCAGTCTTTCCTCGAGCTGGGTGTATCCCCGCGCGTCGCCGATGCGCTGGCGGAGCGGGACATCCTTGCTCCATTCCGAATTCAGGGGCTCGTCCTGCCGGACGCGCTCGCAGGACGCGACGTGCTCGCGAAGTCGCCGACGGGGTCGGGCAAGACGCTCGCCTTCGCCGTGCCGCTCGTCGAGCTGCTCGAGCCGAATGACGGCCGCCCGTCCGGCCTCGTCCTCGTACCAACGCGTGAGCTGGCCGCCCAGGTGACCGCGGAGATCGGCACGATCGCCCCCGCGTGCGACCTCCGGGTGGCCGCGGTCTACGGCGGCGTCTCGATCTCGGCGCAGGCGAAGGCCTCCCGCGACGCGCACATCCTCGTCGCGACGCCGGGCCGCCTCCAGGACCTGATCGAGCGGAAGATCATCTCGCTCGACGGCGTTCGGATCCTGATCCTCGACGAGGCCGACCGGATGCTCGACATGGGCTTCCAGCCACAGGTCGACCGGATCGTCGCCCGCCTGCCGCGCAAGCGGCAGACGATGTTCTTCTCCGCGACGCTTGACGGCCAGGTCGGCGAGCTCGCACGGGCCTATACGACCAACCCGTCGCGCTTCGAAGCCGAGCTGACAATCGACCAGCAGCAGGGCGAGATCGAGCACCAGTTCGTGCCGGTGACGGCCGACAACAAGGTCGAGACGCTCGCCGGAATGCTGACGCGGGAGCGCGGGCTCGTCCTCGTCTTCGTGCGCACGAAGCGCGGCGCCGATCGGCTGGTCCAGAAGCTGGCGCGCCACGACGTCACCGCGGTCGCGATGCACGGGGACATGAACCAGAGCCAGCGGGAGCGCGCACTGAAGCGCTTCGAGCAGGGCACGGTCAAGACGCTGGTCGCCACCGACGTCGCCGCCCGCGGCCTCGACCTCGACGACATCACGCACGTGATCAACTTCGATCCGCCGGAGGAGCACACCGGGTACGTCCACCGCGTCGGCCGCACCGGCCGCGCGGGTAAGGACGGCATCGGCGTCACGCTCGTGCTTCCCGAGCAGCAGGCCGAGGTCAGCCACGTCGCGCGCATGCTCGGGCACACCGAGCAGTTCAAGAGCGAGGGCATGACCGTCGCGCCGCCGCGGCTCGTCTACGCGTCGAAGCGGCGCAACTCCAAGTGGGGCCCAACCCGGCCCCGCCGCAAGATCTAGCCCGCCGATAGATTCAGCGGGTGGACACCGCCGCCCGCTCGAACATCGCGGATCCGTCGCTCGCCCAACAGGGCGAGCAGCGGATCCAGTGGGTCGCCAAGCACTCGCCCGTCCTCAACCGGCTGGCCCGCGAACGCCTGTCCGACGGCGCGCTGAAGGGAAGGCGAGTCGCCGTCGTCGTCCACCTGGAGGCCAAGACCGCCTACCTGGCGACGTTGCTCGCAGCTGCGGGTGCTCGGGTCGTGGCCTCCGGATCCAATCCCGGCTCGACCCAGGACGCGATCTGTGCGGCGCTCGTCGCGCGCGGGATCGAGGTGCACGCCCGCCGCGGCGCCTCACGAGAGGAATTCGACGCCGATCTGCTCGCGGTCGCCGACACGAAGCCGGAGATCGTGGTCGACGACGGCGCCGAGCTGACGGCGCGGATCGTCGAGCACCGGCCGGAGCTCGCCGCAGGGCTCGCAGGCGTCACGGAGGAAACGACCACGGGGGTCGCGCGGCTGCGGACGATGTCGGCCGCAGGGAAGCTCACGTTCCCCGCGATCGCCGCCAACGACGCGCTCTGCAAGCACCTGTTCGACAACCGCTACGGCACCGGCCAGTCGACGCTCGCCGCGATCGACCGGCTGACCAACCTCACCTTCCCCGGGCGCGAGTTCTGCATCGTCGGCTACGGCTGGGTCGGCAAGGGCCTCGCCCGCGCGGCCCGCGGCGCCGGCGGCCGCGTCACCGTCGTCGAGATCGACCCGGTCGCCGCGCTCGAGGCGCACATGGACGGGAACCGCGTCGCCTCGCTCGCCCAGGCGCTGCCCGACGCGGACGTCCTCATCGCTGCGACGGGCGCCATCGACTGCGTCCCCCGCGACGTGCTGCGGTACTTGAAAGATGGCGTCCTGATCGCGAACGGCGGCCACCACGAGCGAGAGGTGGCGATCGACGGACTCGCCCCCGGCGAGGAGGTAAGGCCGGGCGTGACCGAGCACGACCTCGGCGACGGCCGCCGCGCCTACGTGCTCGCCGAGGGCAGGCAGACGAACGTGGCGGGCGGCGACGGGCATCCGGTCGAGATCATGGATCTTTCCTTCTCGGTGCAGGCACTCGCCGCGCACCTGCTCGCGACCGGGGGCCTCGAGCCCGGCCTGCATTCGTTCCCGGCCGAGCTCGACCGCGAGATCGCCCGGACGAAGCTCGAGACGCTCGGGCTCGAGCTGGCCGAGCCGACGGAGAAGCAGCGCGAGTTCGAAGCCGGCTGGAACGTCTAGCTAGCGGGCGATCCCGGCAGCGAACTGGGCGGCCTCGGTCGGCGACGTGCCGACGCGGATCCCCTTCGCCTCGAGGGCCTGCTTCTTGCCCTCGGCCGTGCCGGACGAGCCGGAGATGATCGCGCCCGCGTGGCCCATCGTCTTGCCGGGCGGCGCGGTGAAGCCGGCGATGTAGGCAACGACCGGCTTCGACATGTGTTCCTCGATGAACGCAGCCGCCTTCTCCTCCTCGTCGCCGCCGATCTCGCCGACCATGACCACGTACTCGGTCTGCGGGTCGGACTCGAACTTCTGGAGGATGTCGATGAACGAGGAGCCGACGATCGGGTCGCCGCCGATGCCGACGATGGTCGAGTTGCCGAGCCCCATTTGCGTCAGCTCGTGCCCGATCTGGTAGGTCAGCGTGCCGGAGCGGGAGACGAGGCCGATGTTCCCCTCCGTGAAGATCTCGGCCGGGATGATGCCGACGTTCGCCTTGCCCGGCGAGAGCGCGCCTGGGCAGTTCGGGCCGAGCATCGTCACGCCCCGGGGGCGGACGTAGGTGTAGATCCGCAGCATCTCGTGCGCAGGCAGGCCCTCGGCGATGCAGATGACGGTCTCGATCCCGGCGTCGACGGCCTCGTAGATCGCGTCGGCGGCGAAGCGCGCCGGCACGAAGACCATCGTCGTGTTCGCGCCCGTCTCCGTGACGGCGTCGGCGACCGTGTCGTAGACCGGAATCCCCTCGACGTCCTGGCCGCCCTTGCCGGGCGTGACGCCGGCGACCACCTGGGTGCCGTAGCGCTTGTTCCGGAGGCCGTGGAACGAGCCCTCGGAGCCGGTCAGGCCCTGGACGACGAGCTTCGTGTCCTTGTCGACGATGATCGCCACTACGCGGCGGCCTTCCGTGCCTTCAGGACGAGCTTCGTGTCGACGTACTCGTTGCCCACGATCTGAGCGGCGAGCAACTCCTTGACGCGGGGTTTGTCGCCCTCCGGCGTCGCCGAGCGGTTCAGCCACTCCTCGAGTGGATGCCGCTTCTCGAACGACTCGACCTGCTCGACGTCGAGCCCGGCGGCCCCGAGGAACGAACGCCAGTCCTGCTCGGAGTAGGAACGGACGTGGGTCGGGTCGCGGAGCCGCTCGGCTTCCTCGACCTGCTCGCTCACGTAGAGCGTGTCCTCGACGAGCACCAGGTCGTTGCTGACGCGGGCCATCTCCGCGATGGCCGCAGCGAGGTCCTCGAAGTGGTGTGGCGCGATCCGGGTGACGACGACGTCGAAGGCGTTGTCCGCGAACGGGAGGTCCTCGGCCCGGCAGATCACGTCCGGCTTCATGCCGGGGGCCGGATCCGAGCTGACCACCTCGATGCCGGCCTCCCGCAGCCGGCGAGCGACATGACCGCCGCCGGTGGCGACGTCGAGGGCCGACTCGGCGCCCTCGGCCCAGAGGACGATCAGGTCGAGATCCTCGCCCTCGCGCTGCTCGGGCGCATTCCGGTAGGCCTCAGCCCGTGACGACCAGTCGGTCTGCCCCGCTCCGGCGCCGGCAAAGCCGGCACCTCCGCTCATTGGGGCTCCGTCGAGCCTACGCCCCATGCGCGAGCTCCACAGCCTTGCGGGCTCCGTCCAGCATGGTCGCCTCGACGTAGAGACCCTTCGGCGCCGCGTCGGCCAAGACCTTCCGGCCCTCCTCCGCGTTCGTGCCGTCGAGCCGCACGACGATCGGCTGCTCGATCGTCATCCGCTCGAGCGCCGCCAGGATCCCGCGCGCGACCTCGTCGCAGCGGGTGATCCCGCCGAAGATGTTGAAGAAGATCGACTTCACCTGCAGGTCCTGGAGGATCACCTCGAGCGCCTCGACGACGCCCTCGGCGTCGCCGCCGCCGCCGAGGTCGCAAAAGTTCGCCGGCTTGCCGCCGACGAGCGCGATCACGTCCAGCGTGGACATGACGAGGCCCGCGCCGTTGCCGAGGATGCCGACCTCTCCGTCGAGCTTGACGTAGGTGACGCCCTTCTCGCGCGCGAGCGCCTCGAGCGGGTCGGCCGCGGCCACGTCCCGCATCTCGGCGATGTCCGGATGCTTGTAGAGCGCGTTGTCGTCGACCGTGAACTTGGAGTCGAGAGCCTTCACCACGCCGTCAGGCGTCACGATCAGCGGATTGATCTCGCAGAGCATCGCGTCCGTGCCGACGAAGGCGTCGTAGAGCTGCCCGACGATCGCGGCGATCTGCTTCTGCTCGCCGGGATCCTCGACCCCCGCGCCGTAGACGAGGCGGCGGGCCTGCCAGGGCTGGAAGCCCTCGAGCGGGTCGACGTGCAGCCGCACGAGCGCGTCCGGAGTCTGCTCGGCCACCTCCTCGATGTCGATCCCGCCCTGCGTCGTGAACATGTAGAGCGGCTTCTTGGCGCCGCGGTCGAACGTGATCGAGAGGTAGTACTCCTTGGCGATCTCGGAGGCGCTCTCGATCCAGAGCGTGCGCACGACGTGGCCGCGGATGTCGAGCCCGAGGATCTCCCGGGCCCTGGACTCTGCCTCCGCCGGGTCCTCCGCGAGCTTGATCCCGCCGGCCTTGCCGCGGCCACCCGCGAGCACCTGCGCCTTGACGACGACCTGGCCGCCGATCTCCTCGGCGGCGGTGCGCGCCTCGGCGGGCGTCGTGGCGACACGGCCCTCGGAGACCGGAATGCCGAAGCGCTTGAAGAGCTGCTTGCCTTGATACTCGTAGAGGTCCAAGCGGGGGCGAGTCTAACTGCGAGTATTGCGGCGATGCGCCGGACCGTGCTCCTCGCCGTGGTGCTGCTGACGGGTTGCGCGGCCACAGCCGATCCCAAGCCGGTGTCCGTCCCCCGCGCGGCGGAGCCGCAGCATGCGGAGCTCGGCTGGCGCGAGAGCTACCCCGGCACGGGCGAGCGTCTCCGCTTCGCCGTCGACTCTCTGGAGGTGCGCACGGGCGGCTGGTCGGTCGAGATCGCGGTCACCAACGACACGCGCAGCTCGTTCGAGCTCGGCCTCCACCCGGCGCGGTTCTCGTTCGGATTGATGCTCTTCGAGACGGGCAGCCTGGCCGAGCTCGATGAGGCGAACCGCGCCGGGGGGCTGCCGGCTGTACGGCTCGCCGACACGCTGAAGCCGGCGCCGCCCGCCGTGCTCGCCGCGGGCGCAACCTGGCATGCGACCCTGACCGGCCGTGGATCGCTGGCCGACGGAAGCTGGGTCCGCGTCTCGTTCGGGCCGCTCGTCGCCATCGGCGAGCCGCCGAAAGACATGCAGCCCGTCGTCTACTGGATCACCGACCGCTCCCACAGGCTCTAGTGTTTGGCGCAAGATGAGCATCCGCGGAAGCGGATGCTCATCGCGCGAAGACCCCTAATGGGGCCGCTTCCGCGGCCCAAGAGCCTGTCATCAGACCGCTGGCAACGGGACGCGGTAACCTCAGCGACCCGACGAGTCCCCGGCCCAGGAGGAAGAACAAATGGACGACGAGAAGACAACTCTCGACGACGACGAGATCATGTCCAGCAGCAACGGCGATTCTGCGCCGACCCCGGACGACGCCGACGGAGACGACGACACGACCGACGGTGACGCTGGCGATAGTGACTCCGACGACTCCGACGACGACTCCGACTCGGACGACGCCTAGCTCTGTCGCTCTCGACCGCGCGCTGGCGCCGGTCGAGAGCGACGCCTTCCTCGCCGAGCACTGGGAGCGCAAGCCGCTCGTCGTCCCGCGCGCGGAGGAGGGCCGCTTCGACGACCTCCTCTCGGTTCCGGACGTCGAGCGGCTGATCACCGAGACGGGCATCCGGACGCCAGGGTTTCGGCTCGTCAAGGCCGGCGCGACGGTCTCGGGCTACACGACCGACCTGACCTGGCGGCCGGAGCCCTTCACGGGTGTGGCGAATGTCCCCCGCGTTCTCGCCGAGTTCGAAGCGGGGGCGACGATCGTCCTGCAGGCCCTGCACAACAGCTGGCTGCCGCTCGCCCGCTACTGCCGCCACCTCGAGGCATTCCTCTGCCACCCGGCTCAGGCGAATGCGTACTACACGCCTCGGGGCTCGCAGGGGCTTCCCGTCCACCACGACACACACGAGGTGATCTCGCTCCAGGTGGCGGGCGAGAAGCGCTGGCTCGTCTACGAGCCCGTGCTGGAGCTGCCGCTGAAAGACCAGCGCTACCGCTCCGAGCTCGGCGCACCCGGAGAACCGGTGCTCGACGTGACCTTGCGCGCCGGCGACACGATGTACCTCCCGCGCGGCTGGCTCCACCAGGCGCTGACCTCCGAGTCCGACTCGCTCCACATCACGGTCGGCGTCAACGTGCGCCGCTGGATCGACGAGGCGCGGGCCGAGCTCGACCTGCAGGAGCAGGAGCTCGCCTTCCGCGAGACGATCGACGGCGACGAGCCTCCCGAGCTCCCGGTGCTCGACGCCCAGGCGGTCCGGCTCCGCGCGCGGGAGCGCTTCGTCCGCAGCAGGCGGCCGATCCTGGACGGCCAGCTGTCCGAGCTGCGCGCGCTCGAGCGGCTGACCGTCGAGACGGAGCTCCAGCGGCGCGACACGGTGATCGCCGACCTGCACGGGACGAAGCTCCTGTTCGAGGGCCGCGACCTCGGCTTCCCCGAGCGCCTCGCCGCCGAGCTCGAGTTCCTGGTCACGACGGATGAGCCGTTCCGGGCGACTGACCTGCCCGGCTCCCTGGACGCCGCCGGGCGGCTGGTGCTGCTCAGGAGGCTCGTGCGCGAAGGATTTCTGCGACGTAGGTACTCGGACGACTGAGCTTCGTGGTCGAGCACGTGAGGTGGGTTGCCTCGCCTTCCTCACGCCGCACGAGGACCTCGTAGACGACCCGTTCCGCCTCCACGTCCGCGCGCCAGCCCTCGCCCGCGGACTCGCAGCGCACGACTTGGACGTCGGGGACTCCCGTGATCCCACTCTCCTCGCGCACCACGATCTCCGCCGCCTGCGCGGCGAAACCGTGGAGCGAGCGTCCGCGATAGCAGGGCAGGTGCACGCGAGCGGAGAGCGCAGCCTCGATCACGGGCCACGACTCCGCGGGCTCGACCCGCCCATAGTAGGCACCGTCCGGAAGCACGACGAGGTTGCCGGCGAAGCGGTCGCCGCCGACGTGACTCGACTGCCACGCCCACCCCGGTTCGACCTGCTCGCGGACGGCGTCGTAGAGCGGCCGCCCATACCTGGCGCAGCAGCGGTCGTGCTTGCCGTGTGTGCAGACGAGGAAGAGCGGATGGTCGACGAGCGTGCCGGCGCTCTCGAGGTCGAGGCCGATCAGATCGTCGTGGCGCTCGAGGTCGAGACGCATCAGCTCGGATCCGTACGCCTTCGTCCGCGCGACGAAGACGACGACGCCCTCCTCCGCGCGGCGCTCTTCTTGCCGGACGAAGAGGATCTTCGACCGCGGCCGGCGGCGGCGCTCGGCGCCCAGGTGCGCCTTCAGCTCGTCGCTCAGGAGTGAGGCGTCGACGGCGTCGTGCGCCCAGAGACCGCGGTACTCGACGAGGATCCAGGTGTCGACGCGGCTCGCGGTCGCCGCGACGGGCTCGGCGTGAGAGCGACTCGTCTCGGCACAGAGGGTCTTACTCGCCGAGGACGCGGCAGATCACCTGCCCGCTTGCGACCGCGTCGCCCGCCGAGACGGAGAGCTCCGCAACGGTGCCCGGCCGGTGAGCCACGATCTCGTTCTCCATCTTCATCGCCTCGACCACGCAAAGCACGCGGCCGGCCTCGACCTGGTCGCCGTCGGTCACCTCCACCTTCAGCACCGTCCCCTGCATCGGGCTGACGACCGCCTCGCTGCCGGCGCCGCTCGGCCCCTGCGCGGCCCTCTCCCGGCGGCGCCGGGCGAGCTCGGCCCAGGGCGGCTCTGGCTCGAGCACGGTCACGTCGAACCGGCGCCCACCGACCTCGACCGCCGTCGCCCGGGGCCGCAGCCGGCCATCGGCGGACGCGGCCGTCGGGAACGCCTCCCGCGTCAGCTCCTGAGCACGGGCAGCGAGCTCCTCCGACTCGACGACGCCGTGGCACGTCTCGCCGGCGATGAAGCAGGGGTGAGAGAGCAACGCCCGGTGAAAGCCGAGGAGCGTCGGCGGGCCGCCGATCTCGAACTCGTCCAGGGCGCGAAGCATCCGCATGCGCGCGTGCTCGCGGTCGACGCCGTGCACGATCAACTTCGCGATCATCGGGTCGTAGAGCCCGGTGATCTCCGTCCCTTCGACGACTCCCGAGTCGACTCGCACACCCGGCCCGCTCGGCTCCCGGTAGGTCGTCAGCCGGCCCGGAGCCGGGAGGAACCCGCTCGCGACGTCCTCGGCGTTGATCCGGCACTCGATCGCGTGGCCCCGCAGGCGAACGTCCTCCTGGCGCACCGAGAGGGGCTCGCCGGCCGCGATGCGCACCTGCTCGCGGACGAGGTCGATCCCGGTCACCTCCTCGGTGACGGTGTGCTCGACCTGGATGCGCGTGTTCATCTCCATGAAGTAGTAGTCGCCGGCCGAAGTGAGGAGGCCCTCGATCGTGCCGGCCGAGCGGTAGCCGGCTGCCCGCGCGGCGTCGACCGCGATCCGGCCGATCCGCTCGCGCAGCGCGTCGTCGACGGCGGGCGAGGGGGTCTCCTCGATCAGCTTCTGGTGGCGGCGCTGGATCGTGCAGTCGCGCTCGCCGAGATGGATCACGTTCCCGTGGCCGTCCGCGAGCACCTGCACCTCGACGTGGCGCGGATCCTCCAGATACCGCTCGACGTACACCCGCCCGTCCGCGAAGTACTTCTCACCTTCGCGCTGGGCCGATTCGAACGCCCGCTCGGCCTCCTCCGGCGCCGCGACGAGCTTCATCCCCTTGCCGCCGCCGCCCGCCGCCGCCTTGACGATCAGCGGGTAGCCGACCTCCTCCCCGAGCCGGAGCACCTCCGTCACCGTCTCGACCGGCTCGGTCGCGCCCGGGATGATCGGCACGCCCGCCGCGCGCATCGCGGTTCGCGCGCGGGTCTTGGAGCCCATCAGCTCGATCGCGGCGCTGGGCGGGCCGATCCAGGTGATCCCCGACTCCTCGACGGCCCGTGCGAAGGCGGCGTTCTCGGCCAGGAATCCGTAGCCGGGATGGATCGCCTCCGCGCCCGCCCGCTGCGCGGCCGCGACGATCCGCTCGCCGACGAGGTAGCTCTCGGCCGCCGGCCCCGGACCGACCAGGAAGGCCTCGTCGGCCGCCCGCACGTGGGGTGCATCGCGGTCTGCTTCCGAGTAGACCGCGACGGCGCCGATCCCGAGGTCGCGGAGCGTGCGGAAGATCCGGACCGCGATCTCGCCGCGGTTCGCAACCAGGACTTTCGAGAAGAGCGTCACGGCCGCGTATTGTCCCTGAGCCGTGACGCTGCCCGACCAACTGACCGTCGCACGGGCCGCTTCCGTGCCGCTCGTCGTGCTCCTCTACGCGTGGGAGCTGCCGCACAACGAGTACTGGGCGACCGGTCTCTTCTGCGTCGCGATGGCGACCGACTGGTTCGACGGCCGGATCGCGCGCCGCCGAGGCGTCACCTCGCAGCTCGGCTCGCTGCTCGACCCGATCGCCGACAAGGTGCTCGTGCTCGCGGTGCTCGTGATGCTGATCGAGGACGGTGTGTGGCCCGCCTGGATGGTCGCCGCGATCGTGGCCCGGGAGCTGCTGATCTCGGGGCTCCGGCTGGCGGCGATCGAGCGGGGAGTCGTGATCGCGGCGCGGGACCTCGGCAAGCTGAAGACGTGGGCGCAGGCGACTGCGGCCGCGCTCGGCGGCTTCGCGGCGGCCGGCGCGTGGGACGACGCCGTCGGGTGGTGGGCGCTCCTCGTCGCCCTCGTCCTCACCTGGGTGTCGGGGCTCGACTACGCCCGTTCGGCGCCGCGTTTGCTGCGCGGCCCTCCCGTTGGCGCGCGATAACCCCTACAGGGCCGCTTAGGCCGGTTGTCGAGACTCGCACCAGTCGCCGAAGGCCGCCCAGGCGCCCAGGTAGCCGGCGAGCTGGGTCATTCCCCGGGCGACCTCGACCTTGATCGAGATGACGCAGATCGGGCAGAACGGCTCTTCTTGGGAGCGGGCTGGATGTTCGCCACAGCGGCAGCACATAGTGCTCTTCAAACGGCGCAGGCGGCCTGACGGTTACGGATCGGGCTCGCCGCTCTCGACTCCCTCGAGCAGCGCGGCTTCCGCCCACTCCCCCGCCACCGCCTCCGCCTCCGCGGCTCCCAGGGCGGCCAGGATCGCCTCCCGCTCGACCTCCGACGGCTCCGGCTCGATCGTCGCGGACACGGCGGGCAGCCTACAAAGTTCCTGCTGGTCGGGGATCTCGCTAAATACCCCCTTTGAGGGATTACTTGGCGGCTGCTGAAGTTCAGTATCCCGCTTGTCTGGCGTCCCGCGGTAGGAGGAACGGAATGCTGCAATGGAGAAACGCACGTCTGGTCGGGATCCTCGTCGCCCTCGGCAGCCTTGCTGTCGTCTTTGGGAACTGGGGTTGGGACCTTTGCACTTGGGGCTGGTAGAGCCCACCCTGTGAGTCCGGGGGCCAAAATGCCCCCGAGGCTCGCGGCGGTGGTTCTGCCGGTCGGGTTGCTCGGACTCGTGGTCGCTGCGGCGGCCGCGATTTCGTTCGCCGTTCAGCCGCGCGACCTCGCCACCCTGGCCGGAATCGCCGGCCTGCTCGCGGCCTCGACGTTCGCGGAGCGCTATCCGGTTCCGCTCGACGGGATCGACACCGGCGGCGTCTCGCTCGGCTTCGTCTTCTGTACTGCTGCGATCGTGCTCTACGGCTGGGAGGCCGGCGTCATCGTCGGCTTCGCGGCGCCGATCATGCACATGCTCGAGCACCGGCCGCCGATTCGCTACCTCTACAACGCCTCGATGCTGGGAATCGCGGCGCTTGCCGCAGGCATGGCGATCATGCCGCTGCGCGGTCACGACGCCGCGCTCGTCTTCGCACAGGTGCTCGTCACGGCAGTCGTGCACTTCGGCGTCAACGTGATCCTGCTCAGCCTGGTGCTCAGCGTCAGCTCGCGGAAGCCGTTTGTCCCGGTCGTACGCTCCAGCGTCACGATCTCGGCGATGCCGTTCGCGTTGATGGCGTCGGCCGCGCTGATGCTCGTGATCCTCTGGCAGCGCTCGCCGTTCCTGTCGGCCGCGCTCGTCGGGCCGCTGCTCGCAATCGCGCTGTACCAGCGGTCGACCTTCCGGGAGCTGCGAGCGATGCGGCTCGCGCTGACCGACCCGCTGACCGGGCTCGGCAATCACCGGCACTTCCACGACCGGCTCGAGCGCGAGCTCGCCGACTCGCAGGCGCAGGGCTATCCGCTCAGCCTCTGCCTGGTCGACATCGACGACTTCAAGCGGATCAACGACCGCTTCGGGCATCCGGGCGGCGACAAGGTGCTCGCCCAGCTGGCGACGAACCTTCGCCAGGGCGGCGAGGCATTTCGGCTCGGCGGGGACGAGTTCGCGATCCTGCTTCCGGGGCGCGACGAGGAAGGCTCCCGGATCGCGGCAGAGGCGATTCTTGAGCGGATCGCGGCGGTCGAGCTCGAGCCCGCCGGTCCCGTCACGATCAGCGCGGGAATCGCGACCGTGCCCGAGGACGAGCTGGGCCGGGACGAGCTCGTCAGGCGTGCGGACAGCGCGCTCTACTGGGCGAAGGAGTACGGCAAGAACCAGGTCCGCGTCTACCGGCCCGATGTGATCGAGATCGCCGAGCTGAAGCGGCTCGCCGCCGGGCCCGACCGAGCGGCGCGCTTCCGAGCAGCGGCCAGCCTCGCCAGAGCAGTCGACGCACGCGACGCCTACACGGGGTCGCACTCCGAGCGGGTCGCGGATCTTGCGGCCAGAATCGCGACCCGCCTCGGAGTCGATCGGGAGCAGGTCGAGCTGACACGTCTCGCCGGCAGCCTGCACGACCTCGGCAAGCTCGCGATCCCGGAAGAGATCCTGCGCAAGCCCGGTCCGCTCTCCGAGACCGAGCGGCTCGTGCTCGAGCGCCACCCGCAGATCGGCTTCCGCATGCTCGAGAGCCTCGGCGTCGACCCCGTCGCCGACTGGGTTCTCCATCACCACGAGCGCTGGGACGGCTCGGGCTATCCGGACGGAGTCGGCGGCGACGACATCCCGCTCGGCGCCCGGATCATCTTCGTCGCCGACGCCTACGACGCCATGACCTCGGACCGCGTCTACCGCGGCCGGCTCACCGACGACGAGGCGATCGCCGAGCTCGACCGCTGCTCCGGCACGCAGTTCGACCCCGAGATCGTCGCCGCGCTCGCGGACGAGCTCGGCGTCGGCGAGCTGCGGGCCACTCCCGCGCTCTCCGCCTAGCTCAGCGGCACGAGCCGCGTCGCCGTCGCCTTGAACGAGGCGACGACGGAGGTCCCCTCGGCGAGGGCGAGCCGCTCGGCCGACGCCGCGGTCACCTCGGCGGTGAGCGGCCCGACGCGCACGCGGACGCGATTGCCGAGCACGACGAGCGAGCGCACCTCACCGCGCAGGTGATTGACCGCGGAGTCCGCCGGCTCGGTTCGTGCGAGACCCACCTCCCAGGGGTAAACGGCGACCCCGACCCTGCCCTCGGCGTGATCGGTCGAGAAAGCGCTGCCGCCCGCGTCGAGCAGCACTTCCGTCAGGCCGCCGCCGCCCCGCCGCGCAGTTCCGTGCAGAAGGTTCGCCCCCGTGAAGCTGGCGACGAAGCCGTCCGCCGGCGCAGCGAGCAGGTCGGCGGCCGCGCCGAGCTGCAGGATCCGTCCCTCGACGATCACTCCGACCCGCTCGGCTAGGGCCGCCGCATCCTCGAAATCGTGCGTGACGAGGAGCGTCGGCAGGCGCAGCTCCGCAAGCAGCTCGGCCAGCTCCCCGCGCACCACCCCGCGGGTGTGGGCGTCGAGCGCCGAGAGCGGCTCGTCGAGCAGCAGCACGGCCGGGTCGCGCGCGAGTGCCCGGGCGAGCGCTACCCGCTGGCGCTCGCCCCCGGAGAGATCGCGGGGCCGGGCGCCGGCGAGGTGTGAGATCCGGAACCGCTCGAGCAGTTCGTCGACGCGCGCACGGCCGCCGAACGCGACGTTGCGGCGGACGTCGAGGTGCGGGAAGAGCGCGTACTCCTGGAACACGAGGCCGACTGAACGGCGTTCCGGGGGCAGGTCGACCCCGGCGATGCTGTCGAACCAGGTCGCCGCTCCGAGCGTGATCTTCCCCCGCTCGAGCCGCAGCAGCCCGGCGATCGCGCGCAGCACGCTCGACTTCCCCGCTCCGGACGGCCCGACGAGCGCGAGCGTCTCGCGCCCGAGCTCGAGCTCTAGCGAGAGGCGGAAGGAGCGAAGAGCGTGGTCGACGCTGAGGTCGAGCGTGTCCACGAGGGCACCAACTTGACTGCGAGTAGGAGGGTTGCACTGACGACGACGAGGAGCGCACCGAGCGCGAGCGCGACGTCGAAGTCCTGGTCGAACGCGGCGTAGATCGCGAGCGGTGCGGTCTGCGTCCGGCCGGGAAGGCTGCCGGCGAACATGATCGTGGCGCCGAACTCGCCCAGGCCGCGAGCGAAGGCGAGCGTCGACCCTGCGCCAAGACCACCCAAGGCGAGAGGCAGCGCCACCCGCGCGAACACCCGGAAGTGCCCGGCGCCGAGCGTCCGGGCGGCCGCCGGCAGCGTCGGGTCGATCGCCTCGAAAGCTGTGATCGCGCTCCGCAGGTAGAACGGGCTGGCGACGAAGCAGATCGCCAGCACGACGGCGACCTGCGTGAATGGGATCTCGATCCCGAGAGCCTGAAGCTGGCCCCCGAGCAGACCGCTGCGCCCGAAGGCAGCGAAGAGGCCGAGGCCGGCGACGGCGGGCGGCAGCACGAGCGGCAGCTCGATCAGGGAAACGACGAGCGTTCGGCCGCGGAAAGGGCGATTCGCGAGCAGATAGGCGGTGGGCGTGCCGACAAGCAGGATGAACACGTGTGCGATCAGGCTCGTCTTGAGGCTGATCAGGAGCGCATCGCGCGCGCGCTCCTCCCCGAGTTGGCCGACGAGGTCGGCCGGGGGGACGCGCAGGAAGATGGCGAGCACGGGAAGGGCGAGAAACGCCACCGCGACGACGAAGGCGGCCACCAGCAGCAGTTGGAACACCCGAGTCACGCTGAGGCAGGCAGGAAGCCCGCTCGGCGTAGGGTGGCTTTGCCCTGTGGGCCGAGCAGCTTGTCGAGATACTGCTCGGCGGAATCCGAGCCCGGCGAGACGATCGCGGCGTAGTAGCGGATCCTGGGCTGGAAATAGTCCGAGATCGGATAGGAGCGGACGTCGTCGCCGGCCGCCGCGACGTCGGTCGCATAAACGATCCCCGCGTCGGCCTCGCCGAGCGCCACCTTGCTGACCACTCCCTTCACGTCCTCCTCGAGGCTGACGACGTTCTCGAGCGCCGCCCCGAGGCCCGCCAGCTCGAGCGACTCGCGTGCGTAGTCGCCGATCGGTACGCCCTCCGCCCCCAGCACGAGCTTCACGCCGGCCCGTGTCAGATCGACGATGTGGTTGACCTTGGCCGAGTTCGTCGCCGGCACGATGATCACGAGCAGGTTCGACGCGAACACGGAAGGCGGTTCCACGAGCCCCTGCGCCCGCAGCTCCGTGAGCGGCTTTGCGCTCGCGGAGAGGAAGACGCCGGCCTTCGCCCCGTCGCGAATCTGGGCAGCGAGATCATTCGACCCGCCGAAGACGACGTCTGCCCCGGGGTCGATCTTCTCTGCGACGCCGCTCAGCGACGAAGCGGCGAAGACGACGAGCGCCTTGTCGTCATCGCCGCCGCCGCACGCTGCGAGCGCCAGCACCGTCGCGAGAGCTGCGAGCCGCGTCACCGCTCGACCATCACCGACGTGGACTTGACGACACCGGCGGCACTCATGCCCGCTCGCAGGGCGAGCTCCTCGACGGACTCACGGGTGACGATCGCGACCACGCGCACCGGCTCGGTGACGTCGATCTCGATCCGCGCGATCAGGCCGTCCACCTCGACGGAGCGGACGATCCCGCGGAAACGGTTGCGAGCAGAGAGCGTCTGCTCTCCGACGCGGCCGCGAAGCCGCTCCACCTCGGCGGCGGAGACGACGCGACGGTTCGCGGAGTCGCGCTCGACCCGGAGCTTGCCGGCGCGGTCCCAACGGCGCAGCGTGTCGACGCTGATCCCGAGAGCCCGAGCTGCCTCTGCAGCCGACAACGTTTGCCTAGGCATTGCCTAGACAATAACAACTAAAGAGGGATGTTTCCGTGCTTGCGCTTCGGCCTCGGCTCGCGCTTGCTCAGCGAGACCTCGAGCGCCGAGATCAAGATCGGCCGCGTCCGGCGCGGCTCGATCACCTCGTCGACGTAGCCGCGCTCAGCCGCGTGGTAGGGGTTCGCGAAGCGCTCCTTGTAGTCGGCGATCAGTTCGGCGCGGCGCGCCTCCGGGTCGGCGGCCTCCTCGAGCTCCTTGCGGAAGATGATGTTGACGGCGCCCTCCGGCCCCATCACGGCGACCTCGGCAGTCGGCCAGGCGACGTTGAAGTCGGCGCGGATGTGCTTCGAGCTCATGACGTCGTACGCCCCGCCGTACGCCTTGCGGGTGATCACGGTCAACTTCGGCACGGTCGCCTCGGCGTAGGCGTACAGGAGCTTGGCGCCGTGGCGGATGATCCCGCCCCACTCCTGCTCGGTGCCCGGCAGAAAGCCGGGCACGTCGACGAGAGTGACGAGCGGGATGTTGAAGGCGTCGCACGTCCGGACGAACCGAGCTGCCTTGACCGACGCGTCGATGTCGAGCACTCCGGCGAGCGCGGCCGGCTGATTGCCGACGACCCCGACGGAGTGGCCGCCGAGGCGGGCGAAGCCGCAGACGACGTTCGCCGCCCAGTGAGGCTGCACCTCGAGGAACTCGGCGTCGTCCACGACCTTCGCGATCACCTGCTTCATGTCGTACGGCTTGGTCGCCTCGTCCGGGACGAACGTGTCCAGCTCGGGGGCCTCGCGGTCGACGGGGTCGGAGGGAGCCGCGTACGGTGCTCGTTCGAGGTTGTTCTGCGGCAGAAACGAGAGCAGATAGCGCGCGTCCTCGAGGCACGCCTCCTCGTCGGGGGCGGTGAAGTGCGCCACTCCCGACTTCGAGGCGTGCGTCACGGCCCCGCCGAGCTCCTCGAACGAGACCTCCTCGCCGGTGACCGTCTTCACGACGTCGGGGCCGGTGATGAACATGTACGACGAGCCCTCGGCCATCAAGACGAAGTCGGTGATCGCCGGCGAGTAGACGGCGCCGCCGGCGCACGGGCCGAGCACGAGCGAGATCTGCGGGACGACGCCCGAGGCCTGCACGTTCCGCCAGAAGATCTCCGCGTAGCCGGCGAGCGAGACGACGCCCTCCTGGATCCGCGCGCCGCCGGAGTCGTTGATCCCGATCACTGGACAGCCGTACTTGACCGCCATGTCCATCACCTTGCAGATCTTCTCGGCGAACACCTCGGAGAGCGAGCCGCCAAAGACGGTGAAGTCCTGGGAGAAGACGAAGACCTTGCGGCCGAAGATCTCGCCGTAGCCGGTGACGACCGCGTCGCCGTACGGCCGGTTCGCCATCGAGTCGAAGTCCGGGTTCCGGTGCCGGACGTAACGGTCGAGCTCGACGAAC
>JANMJY010000208.1:0-2852 GCA_031371615.1 Actinomycetes bacterium
CTTCTACATCTCGCACTATCCGCTCGGGCGCGACGCGACCGTTTCCTGGGGCGGGCCGGACTTCGCCTTCAAGAACGACCTGAAGACCGGGATCCTGATCAAGACGAGCTACACCAGCTCGACGCTGACCTTCAGCTTCTACGGCACCGATCCGGGCAGGCGTGTGGTCGCGTCGACCGGCGAGCGCACGCACTGGCGCTCGCCGGAGGTGAGCTACGCGCTCGACCCGTACGCCCCGCGCGGCTCCGTGCGCACGGTGTCCGGCTCGAACGCGTCCGGCTTCGACGTCACCGTCACCCGCAAGGTGTACGAGCACGGGAAGCTCAACCGGCGCGACAGCTTCACGAGCGCCTACATCGCCGTCGGCCCGACGCAGATCTACGGCCCCGGCCGCTCGATCCCGGGGCCGTACTTCGTGCTGCCGCGCGTCTAGTTACTGCGCGTCCGCCTTCTCCGGCTCTTCCGGTGGAGCGGCGCAGTGCTGCTCGTAGCACTCGACGATGATCCGGACCGCCTCGGCCGGATCGTCGGTCGTGTGCAGGAGGTCGACGTCGTTGGGTGAGATCAACCCTTCGACCAGCAGCTCCGTGCGCACCCACTCGAGCATCTCCGCCCAGAAGTCCTTGTCCATGAGCACGACCGGGAAGTTCCGCACCTTGCCGGTCTGGATCAGGGTCAGCGACTCGTAGAGCTCGTCGAGCGTGCCGAACCCGCCGGGGAAGATCACGAACCCCTCCGCCGCCTTCACGAACATCGTCTTGCGGGCGTAGAAGTGCTTGAAGGTCATGTCGATGTCGCAGTAGGGGTTCACGCCCTGCTCGTGGGGAAGCGCAATGTTGAAGCCGACGCTGAGACCGTCGCCCTCCTTGCAGCCGCGGTTGGCCGCCTCCATCACGCCGGGGCCGCCACCGGTCACGACGGCGAAGCCGGCCTCGGCGAAGAGCCGGGCAGTCTCCCGCGCCAAGCGATACGCCTCGGTGTCCTCACCCACGCGCGCCGAGCCGAAGATCGAGACGGCGGGCCGGTCGATCTGGAGCACCTTCTGGAAGCCGCCGAGAAACTCGGACGCGATCACGGCGACGTCGTTCGCGAGGTCGTCGTGCGTGCGCTCGAGGATGCGCCGGTCGCTCGTCTCGGCCATCTAGAAGTTGCGCTGGACGTACGAGCCGCTCATCCCAAGCGTCAGCAGTGCTGCCAGGACAATGTAGGAGATCCCGGTGATCCAGCGATGCGCGGGGCTGACGCGGTAGTACGCCTCGCCCTCCGGGTGGCGCCGCTGCTGCCACCGCCGCCACGACTCGAGCCCGCCCATGATCAGGATCAGGATCAGGATCGGGTTCGGCGCCACGATCGTCAGCCCGACGAGAGCGATGAGCCCGACGATCCAGAGCGCCGGGTGGATCGCCGCGACGATCCGGCCGCCGTCGAGTGGCGAGATCGGGGCGAGATTGAAGAGGTTGAGGAAGAACCCGGTGAAGGCGAGGGCGATGAGCAGCTGCGAGTCGAAATACTCGCCGAGCCCCCAGGTCGTCGCAGCGCCGAGGCCGCCGAGAATCGGTCCCGCGATCGCGACCTTCGCCTCGTTCCACGCGTTGTCGGGCAGCTGCTTCAGCGTGATCAGCGCCCCGAGGAAGGGGATGAACATCGGCGCGGAGACCGGCAGCCCCTGCCGCTTCGCCTCGAGCACGTGGCCGAGCTCGTGCACGAGCAGCAGCAACACGAAGCCGATCGCAAACTGCCAGCCCCAGAACAGGGCGTACGCCCCGATCGAGACGAGCATCGACCCGGCGACGGTGAAGAGCTTGAACTTGAAGATCGCCGCGAAGAGGAACTTCAGCTTCCAGAACAGCACGCCCACCGCGGCGAACGGCGCCCAGAGCCTGCGCCCGAACTCGCGCAGCGTCAGCGGCCGCTTGATCGGGTTGTAGCTCGGCGGCTCTTCGGCCTCGCGGGGCGCATAGGGGTCGTAGCTCATGGACTCAGGGTACTCGCGAAGCCCCTTCTGACTATGACCCTTGGCCGATCCACTCCTCGCCGCCCTCGTAGACCTCCTTCTTCCACAGCGGCACGGTTCCCTTGAGCGTGTCGATCGCCTCCCTGCAGGCGGCGAGCGCGGCGGCCCGGTGGGGCGAGGAAACGGCGATGACGACGCTCGGCTCACCGATCTCCACCCGGCCGATGCGGTGGTGGATCGCGATCGCCGAGAGCTCGTGACGGCGTGCGAGCTCGCCCGCCAGCTCGGCCATGACCTCTTCGGCCATCCCCGCGTACGCCTCGTACTCGAGGTACTGCACCGTGCGATCGCGAGAGCGGTTGCGCACGGTCCCCGTGAAGGTCGCGATCGCGCCCGCGCCCTCGTCGCGGACCTCCCGGACGGCGTCGTCGAGGGAGAGCGGGTCGGGGCTGAGCCGGAAGTCGCCGCCGGAGACCGGCGGGATCAGCGCGACCTCGTCGCCGTCGCCGAGCGCCGTCTCGGTGGCCGCGTAGCGCTTGTTGACGGCGTAGAGAAGGCCCGGCGGCTCGTCGCCGAGCTCGAGCGCGCTCCAGACGTCTGCGACCGTCGCGCCGTCCGGCAGCTCCAGCTCCCGGGCGCCGGTGCCGGCGCGCTCGCGCAGCCCGGCGAAGAGGCGGATCCTGACCTGCACCTCCTCAGCCTACGGGTTGCCTCTCCGAGGCCTGTCATGTTACGTATCGCTCTTGTCGGTGACCTCGCCGCGCTCCTCCCCGCCCCGCGCGAACCTGAACGACGTCGTCTACGAGACGATCAAGCAGCGGCTGGTGCGCCGCGAGCTCGGCCCCGGCGAGAAGGTGAGCCTGCACGAGCTCGCCAGCGCGCTCGGAGTCTCACGCAG
>JANMJY010000108.1:0-3604 GCA_031371615.1 Actinomycetes bacterium
GGGTTCCAGCCCTTCTCGATCACCTGGCGGTAGATCGCGTCACGGGTGGACAGCCAGCGGTCCATGTCGGCGGGCAGCCCGCGTTGGCGGGCGATCCGCACCGCGCGCTCGAGCGCGACCCAGCACATCAGACGGGAGTAGGTGAAGTGCGGGCGACCGCCGCGGACCTCCCAGATCCCCTCGTCCGCCTGATCCCAGGTCTCGCACACCCACTCCACGA
This sequence comes from Actinomycetes bacterium, assembly GCA_031371615.1. Classification (GTDB taxonomy): domain Bacteria; phylum Actinomycetota; class Thermoleophilia; order Gaiellales; family Gaiellaceae; genus Gaiellasilicea. Next base: position 221 of record JANMJY010000108.1, read on the forward strand.
TCCGCGACAGGTCGGTCCAGGCCGCATGGGAGATCGGCGACCCGTGCTTGTTGTAGAGGTAGACCGAGTCGATCAGCTCGCCGTAAATGTCCAGCTGGAGCTGATCGGCGGCGCCGTTCCCGATCCGAACCGGCGACGAGCCGAGGTAGCCCTCGAAGTTCGTCAGGACCTCCTCGACGAGGTCTGAGCTGCCGTCGATCCGGTACATGATCTGGAGCGGGCCCGACTCGCTCCCTACCCGCTCGCTGAAGCGGTCGGTGAGCCAGTCCATGAACCCGGCCGCTTCCTCGGTGAAGCCGAGGCGGAGCAGTGCGTAGAGCGAGAAGGCGGTGTCGCGGATCCAGGTGTAGCGGTAGTCCCAGTTCCGGCCGCCGCCGATCTGCTCCGGCAGGCTCATCGTCGGCGCGGCGACCATCGCGCCCGTCGGCTGGTAGGTCAGGAGCTTCAGGACGAGCGCCGAGCGGTGCACCGTCTCCCGCCAGCGGCCCTTGTATCTCGACTGCGAGAGCCAGCGCCGCCAGAACGCAACGGTGTCCTCGAAGTCCCTGCGGGTCTCGTCCTCCGAGAAGCGCCTCGGGACGCCGTTGTCGGGCGCCGTCTCGAGCACGAAGGTCGCGCTCTCGCCGGGCGCGAGCGCGAACTCGCCGTAGACGCCGTCGTTGCGCGGCTCGAGGTCGACCGACGACGCGAGCGAGAGCGTCAGCGCCGGCGAGCTGAAGACGGCGCCGTGCTCGTGGATCACCGTTTTGTGCTCCGCGCGGCCATAGTCGAAGCGCGGCTCGACCTCGATCCGGAAGCGCATGTCGCCGCGGACGCACAGCACGCGGCGAATCAGCCGCTGCCGGTCCGAGCCCGGCGCGGCGACCGGCATGAAGTCCTCCACCTCCCCCACCCCGTGCGGAGTGAGGAAGCGGGTGATCAGGACGTTCGTGTCCGGGAAGTAGAGCTGCTTGACCGTGCCGATCCCGAGCGCGGGCGCGATCCGGTAGCGGCCGCCCTTCTGCCGGTCGAGGATCGCCGCGAAGACGCTCGGGGAGTCGAAGCGCGGGCAGCAGTACCAGTCGATCGTCCCGTCCGTGCCGACGAGCGCCACGGTGCGAAGGTCGCCGATGACGCCGTGCTCGGCGATCGGGAGGTACTGGGTCGCCGCCGAGACCGAAAGATCGATCGCGCCGCTGAATGCGCGGTCTATGACGAAGCCGGGGTGTCTGGCGGAGCGATTCGGTGCAGGCTGGTCAATGGCCGCGCGAGCTGCAGCTGGCCGGGGACCGCGTGCACGGCCGAGAACTCGCGGGCGAGGTTTCCGTCGGAGGTGCGCTCGTCGATCGCGGAGAGGATCGGCAGCTGCTGGTACTCGGGCGCGACCGACCAGCCGACCTTGCGGAACTCGCCGCCGTTCTCGATGAACGAGAGCGAGCGGAGCGGCAGGATGACGATCTTCGTCGCGATCGCGATCAACCAGCTGACCCAGTAGAGCGTGATCGGGCGCCAGTCATCCGAGCCGAGGAAGTTGTTCGGGTCGCCGTACGGTGCCTGACCCGGCTGGAGCGCCTTGAGCAGCACGAACAGGAGCGCGAACTCGCCGACGGCGAGCACGAAAGTCAGCCACGGAGGCTGCCACTTGATCAGGTACGGGTAGACGACCGAGTCGAGCGCGACTCCCAGCATCAGGTAGATGCCGATGGTGACGATCCAGCCCTCGTTCTGGGTCACGAGCGACAGGATCAGGGCGAGGATGGCGGGGCCGACGAGGATCGCGACGCGCGTCTGGATCCGGCCGAGGACGGTCGGGCACATGACTAGGCCAGCTGCTCTTCCCGGCGGACGTTCCGAATCGCCTTGGCGGTCGTGTTCGCGAGCGAGACCTGCATCGCCATGCGCGAGAGGAACAGGCGTCGCTTCGGACGCTCGGCCTCGAAGCAGTCCGCCACGAAGCGCCTGCCGATGTACTTCAGGCCGGCGATCGTGTCACCGTGCGTAATCACGGTGTTGGCGTGGATGCCCATTGCCGCGCAGCGCGAGTCGGGCCGGTCGAGGCCGGGGACGCCGCAATTCGACTGCAGCTTGATCCGGCCCTCCTCGATCGGCACTTGGTAGAACTCGACGAGCCGGCGCAGGAGTGGCAGCGTGAGCGCGGACTTGTTGAATCCGGTCCCGGTGACGATGCCACTGACGTCGAGCCAGCCCGGGTCCTCCCCGTGCTTGCTCATCACGTGCACGCGCAGGCCCATTGGGCCGGGCTTGATCTCGTCGATCTCGCCCAGGATCTGCTCAAAGCGGCCCTCGTCGCGGCCGGCGGCGATCCGCGCCTCCCAGCCGCGGCGGTGCGGCGCAGTTCCCTTGAGGATGCGGCCGAGGAACTCGATCCGCTGGTCAAAGTCGAGGTTCTGGAACGCGTCGATCCCGAGCGCCTCGAAGAAGCACCGCGGCGTGTTCAGGTCCTGCTCGTCCGGCGTCGGGTTGCGCACGAGCGAGATGCACTTCGCCCCCACGTCGATCGCGTTCGCCCACTCGTTGACCGAGGCGATACCGGAGCCGATGACGATGTAGCGGCCGCTCGAGTCGTACTGCTTGGGCGCATACGCCTGGACGATCCGGTCGGCGAGCGCCGGATCCTGGCGCGCCTTGGCGAGCACCGGCGGGAAGGCGAGTGGACCATGGCCGCACGCGATCATCACGTGCTTCGCACGGCCGACGAAGTTGGCGTCCTCGTCGAAGAGCACGAAGTGCGGCGTGTCGCCGTTCGAGGCGGCGGCGCGCTGCAGCCAGCCGATCTTGGCGGGGTAGCGGTTGTCCTCCCAGCCCAGCTTGCGGGCGACAATGTGTGCCTCGGCCATGATGTCCGGAACGCCCGGGTTGTAGCGGCGGCGTGCCGAGCGAAGCAGCGGCGCGAGGCTCCGGCGCGACCACGCCTCGAGTTCGGCGAAGGTCGGCCAGTCGGCCGGAAGGAAGTGCGACTCCGACTCGGAGCGCAGGACGGTCTGGCCGAGGTTGTACGCAAACTGCTGATACGTGTGCACCGGGTTCGGGGCGGGGCCGTAGATCGTGATCTCCTCCGGCCGGAAGCCGAGGTACACGGCGGTCGAGTAGACGATCAGCGACCCGAATCCGTCGCCGACAACCGCAATCGTCGAATCCCGCGGGGCTGAGAGCGACATCTAGGCGAGCTTACTGATGCGTGCGGGAAATTTCCAGGAGGACCGGCTCAAACTATGCGCGCGACCAGGCGAACTTCTGGAGGTCACCCGTGCGAGGAGCGAGCGCGCCTGGCCGAGTGCCCCGGCGCACGAACAGAATCGGGGCCGGCGCGGCCTTCGCGATTGCAGAGCGAACCGGCCCGAGGCCCTCGTCGCGCCAGCGCTCGGAGAGCCCGATCACGAGGAG
>JANMJY010000252.1:0-33478 GCA_031371615.1 Actinomycetes bacterium
CGCCCGGTGTGGCCGCCGAACGCGCCCCACGGTCCCGCCTTGTCGCGGTCGGCGAGGACGGTGAAGGTCGTGTGCAGGTCGAAGAGATAGTCCTTGCGGAGGCCAAGGCCACCGCGGAAGCGGCCAGGTCCTTCCGAGTCCTCGACGAGCGAGAGACCGTTGATCCGCACCGGGTAGTTGAGCTCGGTCTCCTCGATCGGCGCGTTCTCGGTGTTCTGGCTGTGCGACTGGACGGCGTCGGGCCCGTCGCTCGCGAACCGGCCGCCGTAGCCGCCGGCGAACGTGTCGTAGAAGCACGTGTACTTGCCGGCCTCGATGTCGAGCGAGCCAAAGCCCGCCTGGCACATCATCCCCTTCGTCCCCGCGGGCAGCCGCTCGGGGAAGGCCGGCAGCAGCGCGCGGACGATCACCTCGATCAGGCGCGCGTGCGTCTCCCAGCCGCCGACCACCGGGCCGGGCCAGCTGCAGTTCACGACCGTCCCGGCCGGCGCCTCGACGCTGATCAGCCGGTAGAAGCCGTCGTTGACCGGCAGGTCGGGGTCGATCAGGCACTTGAGGGCGTACGCACAGGCCGAGAACGACATCGCGTAGGTCGAGTTGACCGGTGCGCGCCGCTGCGGGTCGCAGCCGGTCAGGTCGAAGCGCGCACCTTCGGCGTCGATCTCGACACGCACCTTCAGCTTGACCGTCTCGTCGGTGTAGCCGTCGGTGTCCACCGATCCCTCGGCCTCGTAGACGCCGTGCGGAAGCGCGGCGAGCTCTGCCCGCGTGCGCCGCTCGGTGTACTCGAGCAGCTCCTCCATCGTCGCGAGGATCGTGTCGCGCCCGTGGCGGTCGACGAGCGCCGTGACGCGGCGGACGCCCGTTGCGTTTGCAGCGATCTGCGCCCTGAAGTCACCCGCGGTCTCCTGCTTCGAGCGGATCTGGGCCAGGATCAGCTTGAACACGTCCTTGAGGATCACGCCGCCCTCGACGAGCTTGACCGGCGGAATGATCACGCCCTCCTGGAAGACCTCCTTGAACGCACCGATCGACGCGGGCGCGCCGCCGCCGACGTCGACGTGATGCGCGAGGTTCGCGACGTAGCCGATCAGAGCGCCCTCGTGGTGGACGGGCGAGATCAGGCTGACGTCGTTCAGGTGCACGCCGCTCGGGTGCGGGTCGTTCGTGACGAGGACGTCTCCGGCGGACAGGTTCTCCGCGCCGTACGTCCGGACCGCCTTCGGCACCTGCTCGGCCATCGAGCCGAGGTGCACCGGCTGCGCGAAACCCTGCGCGACCGAGCGCAGCTGCGCGTCGAAGAACGCGCACGAGAAGTCGGAGCGGGTCTTGATGTTCGTCGAGTAGGCGCTTCGCTTCAGCGCCAGCGCCATCTCGTCGGTCGCCGCGACGAGCGCGTTCCGGATCACCTCGAAGGAGATGGGGTCTACCCCTGCCACGCGTACTCCTCCCGTGCGCGTTCGAGGCTGACCTTTCCCTCGCGCACATCTCGCGCCACGAGCTCGCGGTCGCGCTCCTCCGGCGGCCCGTAGCCGCCGCCGCCACAGGTGCGATAGCTGACCGTGTCTCCGGCCTCGACCTCGATCGTCGTCTTCGCGCCGAGCTGAGTCTCGACGCCGCCGCGGATCAGCACGTACTCGGCGGGCTTCCCCGGCCGGCCGCCGAACGCGCCCGCCGGACCCGCGAGCGTGCGATCGGCGAGGACGGTGAACGTCGTCGCGCGGTCGAAGACGAAATCCTTGCGCAGGCCGAGACCGCCGCGGAAGCGACCCGGCCCTTCCGAGTCCTCGACGAGCGAGAGGCGGGCGACTCGCACCGGATAGTTCAGCTCGGTCTCCTCGACCGGCGCGTTCTCGGTGTTCTGGCCGTGCGCCTGGACAGCGTCCGGACCGTCGCTCGCGAAGCGGCCGCCGTAGCCGCCGCCGAACGTTTCGAGGAAGCAGTAGTACTCGTTCGTCTGCTCGTCGACGCCACCGAAGCCGGCGTGGCACATCATCGCCTTCGTCCCTGCGGGCAGCCGCTCGGGCAGAGCGGGGAGGAGGGCGCGGAAGATCACGTCGACGAGCCTTGTCTGCGTCTCCCAGCCGCCGACGACGGGGCTCGGCCAGGTGCAGTTGGTCACCGTCCCTTTCGGCGCGTCGAGGCTGACGACGCGGTAGAAGCCGTCGTTGACCGGCAGGTCCGGGTCGATCAGGCACTTGACCGCGTAGGCGCAGGCCGAGAACGTCTGCGCGTAGGTGGAGTTGACCGGCGCGCGGCGCTGCGGGTCGGAGCCGGTCAGGTCGAAGGCGACGCCGTCGGCGGTGATCTCGATCCGCGCCCGCAGCCGCACCGGCTCGTCCGTGTAGCCGTCCACGTCGACCGTCCCCTCGGCCTCGTAGACGCCGTGCGGCAGGGCGGCGAGCTCGGCGCGGGTGCGCCGCTCGGTGTAGTCGAGCAGCTCGCGCATCGTCCCCGTGACCGTCTCGAGGCCGTGACGGCCGACGAGCGCCTGCAGCCTGCGCACGCCCGTCGCGTTCGCCGCGATCTGGGCGCGGAAGTCGCCGCCCGTCTCGTGCTTGGAGCGGATCTGCGCGAGGATCAGGTCGAAGACGTCGCGCACGATCTTCCCGCCGGCGACGACCTTCACGGGCGGGATGATCACGCCCTCCTGGAAGACCTCCCGGAACGCGCCAATCGAGGCGGGCGCGCCGCCGCCGACGTCGACGTGGTGCGCGAGGTTGGCGACGTAGCCCAGGAGCTCGCCGCCCGAGTGGACGGGCGAGATGAGGCTGATGTCGTTCAGGTGGACGCCGCTCGGGAAGGGCTCGTTCGTGATGATCACGTCACCCGGCTCGAGGTGCTCGGGGCCGTAGTCGAGGATCGCCCGCGGCACCTGCTCGACCATCGAGCCGAGGTGGACGGGCTGCGTGAAGCCCTGCGCGACGGCGCGGAGGTCGGCGTCGAAGAAGGCGCAGGAGAAGTCGGAGCGGGTCTTGATGTTGGTCGAGTAGGCGCTGCGGCGGAGCGTCAGCACCATCTCGTCCGTCGCCGCGACGAGCGCGTTGCGGATTACCTCGAAGCTGATCGGGTCGAGCTTCACGCGCGGTTTCCCGGCCCCCAGACGGAGCCGAACGTCCGCCCTTCGGCGAAGCGCGTCCCGGACAGGCTCGAGATGTCGATCTCCGGCTCCTGGCCCGCGATCACGGACGCGAGCGCCTCGCCGATCGCCGGCCCGAGCTTGAAGCAATGGCCGCTGCCGCCGAAGGCCGAGTAGTAGCCGCCGACCTCCTCCTCGCCGACGATCGGGTACCAGTCCTCGGTGACGTCGTAGACGCCGGAGTAACCCTTGACGTAGGTGCCGCCGTAGCCCTCGCTCCCGATCGTGGCGCCGAGGGACGGGATCCGGCGGACGAGTCTCGGCACCATTCGGGCGAGGTGCGCCTCGTCGGTGCCGGCGTCGTAGGTCTCGGGGTCGGCGGGCTCGAACTGCTTCGGCCAGCCCTCGCCGACGAGCACCTTCCCCTCGCCGTAGTTGCGGATGTAGAGCTGCTGGGCCACGTCCGACATGACCGGGATCTCGCCGAAGCCGTCGGGCGCCTCGAAGACCGCCTCATGCTCGCGGGTGAACCGGATCGGGTAGTCGACGCCGACCATCCGGCCGATCCGATCGCCCCAGGGGCCGCAGGCGTTCACGACGACGCCCGTCGCGATGGTGCCCTGGCGGGTGACGACGCCCGTCACGCGGCCGTCCGCGGTCGTGATGTCAGTCGCCTCGCAGCCCTCGAGCACCTCGAGCCCGTCGCGCTGCGCCGAGCGCACAAGCGCGCGGACGGTCCGGACGGGATCGGCGTAACCCGACGTCCGCTCGAAGCACGCGAGCGCGATCCCTTCGACGTCGATCTCCGGCCAGCGGTGCGAGACCTCCTCGGGCGTGAGGATCTCCGTCTGGACGCCGAAGCGCTGCTGGATGGGAACGACGTCGCGGATCGCCTGTGCCTGATCCGGCGGTGCGACCAGGATGTAGCCGCGCTGGACGAAGCCGGCGGCGCCGCCAAGCTCCTCCTCCGCGTTCGCGAACATGCCGGCGCCGCGGACGGCGAGCCTGATCGCGACCTCGTTCGAGTAGTGCTGCCGGACGTGCGCGGCCGAGTACTGGGTCGAGCCCCCGCAGATCTCCGACTTCTCGACGAGCGTCAGCCGGCCGTAGCCGAGCTTGGTCAGGAAGTGAGCGACGCTTGCGCCGATGATCCCGCCTCCGATCACGACTGCATCGGCCTTCACGCGCTCCTCCTCTCGGCTTTGCCGTCGGCGTCGACCACGACCCCGTAGAGCCGGAGCGCCGCTTCCCGGCTGACCTTCTCATTCAGGACGTCGGCCGCGACGGCCGCTGGGTCGCGCTCGAAGGGATCGCCCCAGCCGCCGCCGCCCGCCGTCCGGTGCTCGTAGACATCGCCGGCCTCGATCTCGATCGAGAACATCGGCGGGAGGATCTCCTCGCTCCCGTCCGGGTGGAGCAGCAGGTTGCCGGAGAGCCCGCCGGGGCCGCCGCCCGCAAGCCCGTACGGCGGGTGCTTGGCCCGGTCGGAGCGGACGATCAGCGAGGTGCGCGGGGTCAGGCAGCGCCAGACGCGTTCGATCGCGAGGCCGCCGCGGTGGAGCCCCGCTCCACCCGAGTCGGGCACGAGCCCGTAGCGCTCGATCACGATCGGGTACTCGGACTCGGCGACCTCGACGGGGACGTTCGCAGCGAGGCTCGCCGGGTTCGTGAGACCGTCGTTGCCGTCGGCCTCCGGCGTTCCGCCCCAGGTGCCGACGACCAGTTCGTAGAAGATGAACCGATCGCCGTCGTCCCGCTCGGCTCCGAAGATCGCGAGCGTGTTGCCGCCCTCACCCGCGGCAGGGACGCGGTGGGGGAGCAGTTTGGCCAGGGCACCGCTGACGGCGTCGAGAATGCGGAATCCCGTCACGCCCCGCATCGAGGAGGCGCCCGGCATCAGGACCTCCGCGATTGTCCCCGGCTTGGTGACGATGTGAATCGGGCGGAAGGCTCCGGCCGTGTTCGGCACCTCGACAGTCAGCGCGGCGCGCACCGCCTGGTAGACGCAGGCCTGCACGAACGAGCGCGTGCTGTTCAGCGAGCCGCGCACCATCGGCGACGACTCGGTCAGGTCGGCCGTGATCTCGTCGCCCGCGATCGTCACGTGTGCCGTGATCGGCACGTCGCAGACATCGACGCCGTCGGAGCCGAGGTAGTCGGTGAAGGAGGCCGTGCCGTCGGGCCAGGTCGCGATCTCCTGGCGGACGAGCCGCTCGGTGTAGTCGATCAGCGCGTCCATCAGCTCGGCGAGGGCCTCCCGCCCGTGCCGCCCGGCGAGCCCGACGAGTGCGCGCTCGGCGACCGAGCAGGCTGCGACCTGCGCACCGAGGTCGCCGAAGGTCATCCGCGGGATGCGGACGTTCGCCTCGATGATCTTGAAGACGTCCTCCACGGGCTCGCCCTCGGAGTAGAGCTTGAGCCAGGGCAGCCGGATGCCTTCCTGGAAGATCTCGGTGTTGTCGCAGGCGCTCGAGCCCGGGAGCCGGCCGCCGACGTCGCCGTGATGCGCGGTCGTGCACGTGAAGCCGATTAGCTCGCCGTCCAGGTGGACCGGCTTGAAGACGAAGATGTCCTGCAGGTGCATGCCGCCGTCGAAGGGGTCGTTCATCACGAACACGTCCCCGGGGCGGATCCGGTCCGAGTAGTGCTCGAGGAGCGTCTCCATCGCGTGGGGGATCGAGCCGAGGTGGAACGGCACGCTGACCGCCTGCGCGACCGTCCTGCCCCTGGCGTCGCAGACGACGGCCGAGAAGTCCATACCGTCGCGGACGACGGTCGAGTGCGCGGTGCGGCAGATCGTCGTCGCCATCTCGTCGGCCATCGAAGCGAGCGCGTTGCCGACGATCTGGAGCGTGACGGGGTCGACGCGCGCCCTAGTCGCCATCGTGCTCCAAGACGAGCGTGCCGGTCGCGGCGTCGCGTCGGGCCGACCACCCGTGCGGGACGACGACAGTGGTGTCGTACTCGTCCACGAGCAGGGGGCCGGGCTCACGCACCTCGCCGACGGAGGCGCGCGTCCGCACGGGCACGGCCGTGCCGTCGATCTGGCGAGTGGCGCCGCTCGAGCCCGCGGTGGTCGTTTCGAGCTCGAAGGAGTGCGTGGTTGCAACATCGCCCAGGGCCGCGAGCCGCACAGCACGGATCTCGACCGGAGAGCCCGCCTGGTCCTTGACCCCGTAGAGCCGCTCGTGCTCGTCCTCGAAGCGGGCGCGCAGCGCGGCCAGATCGCTGCCGGCTGGGAAAGCGACTTCGACCTCCCAGCTCTGGCCGCCGTAGCGGAGGTCAGCAGTCCGCGCCCACTCGACCCCAGAACGGCCTGCGAGCGCCGGCGCGAGCTTGTTCTCCATCTCAGCGAAGAGCGCCGCAACCACAGGCGGGTCGACGGCATCCACGTCGAGGTGGCACGTCCGCACCTCGTGGAACTCCGGCCGCGCGAAGAGGAGGCCCACGGCGCTGAAGAGGCCGGCCACCGCCGGTACGAGTACGGTCCGCATGCCGAGATCCTCGGCGAGCCCGGCCGCGTGGATCGGCCCCGCGCCGCCGTAGGCGATCAGCGCGAAGTCGCGCGGGTCGCGGCCCTTCTCCGACGACACCGACCGAAGCGCGCGCGTCATGCGCGCGTTCGCGATCCGGTGGATTCCGCTCGCCGCCTCGAGCAGCGTCAGCTCGAGCGGCTCGGCGACGCGGCGCACCGCCTGCTCGGCGAGTTCGGCCGAGATCGAGACCTGCCCGTCGGCGACGGTGACCGCGGGCATGTACCCGAGCACGACGTTCGCGTCGGTCACCGTCGGCTCGATGCCGCCGCGCCCGTAGCAGGCCGGCCCCGGGTCGGCGCCCGCGCTGCGCGGCCCGACCTGGAGGCCCCCCGCCGGATCGAGCCAGGCGATGCTGCCGCCGCCCGCGCCGACCTCGGCGATGTCAATCGTCGGGATCCGCAGCAGCTCGCCGGCGCCGCGAATCAGCCGGCTTCCGGCAGACATCGAGCCGCCGACTTCGTACTCGCGGCCCCGCGAGATGGCGCCGTTCTCGATCAGGGAAGCCTTCGCGGTCGTGCCGCCCATGTCGAAGGCGAGGAGGTTTCCGACGCCGAGCTGCTCGCCCATCCCGCGGGCGGCCACGACTCCTGCAGCCGGGCCCGACTCGAGCGCGAAGACCGGTCGCTCCTTCGCATCGTCGGCGGTCATCACGCCTCCGGAGGACTGCATGATCTGGAGCGGGCCGTCGATCCCGATTCCGTCGAGGCCGGTCCGGATCCGGTCGATGTACGAAGACATCAGCGGCTGCACGTACGCGTTGACGACGGTGGTCGCGGAGCGCTCGTACTCGCGCTGCTCTCGCAGGATCTCGCTCGAGAGCGAGACGGTCACCTCCGGCAGTTCGTCGGCGAGGATCGCACCGAAGCGCTGCTCGTGCTCGGGGTAGAGGTAGGAGTGCAGGAAGCAGACGGCCACGGACTCGACTCCGGTCGCCCGCAGGCGCGCGGCGAGCGCCCGGCTCTCCTCGTCGTCGAGCGCGCGAACGACGGCGCCGTCCGCGGCCACTCGCTCGTTCAGCTCGAAGCGGAGGTACCGCTCGACGAGCGGCGGCGGCTTCCGCCAGAAGAGGTCGTACATGTGCGGGATCCGCAGCCGGCGGAGCTCGAGCACGTCGCGGAAGCCTGCCGTCGTGACGAGCGCCGTCGGGCTGCCGCGCCGTTCGAGCACGGCGTTCGTCGCCACCGTCGTCCCGTGCACGACCTCGGCGACCGGCCCGTTCGCGAGACCGCCGACCGCCTCGACCACGGCGCGGTCGTAGCTCGGCGGCGTCGAGAGCAGCTTGCGGATCGAGACGCGGCCGTCCGCGCCGTGGAGGATCACGTCGGTGAAGGTGCCGCCGACGTCGACGCCCACGCGAGCCGCGGCGTTCACTCCGGCAGATCCAGGAGGTCAGCGAGGTGCTGGCCCTGGTTGAGCGCGATGCGGATCTCGTCCTCCGCCTCCTGGATCGCCCTCGCCCCGGTCTCGACGGCGGGCCAGTCCGCCGCGGCGATGACGAGGATCGCGTCGCGGTCCGCGATCACCTGGTCGCCGGGGGCGATCTCGACGCCGCCGATCGTCACCCGCTCGCCGATCGAGGCGACCCGCTCTTTCACGCAGCTCGCCGGCGCGAAGCCGCCGTGGAAGACCGGGAAGCCCAGCGTTGCGACGATGCCACCGTCCCGGATCGCTCCATCGATGACGAGGCCCTGGAGCTCGCGGAACTCCGCATCCATCGCGGCCAGCTCCCCGAAATGGCCGCAGTCGGTGCGCCCGCCGGCGTCGACGACGAGGACGGAGCCCTCGGGCGCTTGCTCGAGCAGGCGGTGGACTGCCAGGTTGTCGCCGGGCGCGCACGCACACGTCGCGGCCGGTCCGCACAGCGCCGCGGTCTCGGTGATCGGCGTCAGGCCGTGGACGAACCGGGCCGCTCCCCCCGCAGCCTGCAGCACGTCCGGCGTGGAGTAGAGCGTCACTTCGATGAAATTTGAAATCTCATGTTGCGTTCAGCGCGACCGTAAACGAGACTGACGCGGAATGGAAGGGACCGCCGCACTCCGGCTGCGATTCGAGGCGATCTACACGGCTGCGCTGGCGGACATCCTCGACACCCGCGGCTATCGAACGCAGACGCTGCCACCTTCGATCCGTCCGCTCGAGCGTGGGATGAAGCTCGCAGGCCCGGCGTTCACAGTTCGAGGCAGGCCGACCGAGACCGCCTCATACGACAACTCGCTGCGCAAGGTGCTGCGGATGCTCGGCGAGGTTCCGGCCGGCCACGTCGCCGTCTACGCCTGCGACCAGGCGGTCGCCGCGCATCTCGGCGAGCTGTCCGTGACCTCGCTGGCGGCACGCGACGTCGCGGGTTGCGTGCTCGACGGCGGCTGTCGCGACGTGGGCTTCATCGTCGAGCTCGGCTTCCCGGTCTTCTGCGGCCACGTCACCCCGGAGGACTCGACTCTGCGCTGGGAGCTCGAGGCGACGCAGGAGCCGGTCACGGTCGGGCAGGTGAAGATCGAGCCGGGTGACTGGGTGGTCGGCGACGAGGACGGCGTCGTCGCCGTGCCGAGCGCGATCGCGGAGAGCGTCCTCGCCGAGGCCGAGGAGAAGGCTGCGACCGAGAGCGAGATCCGTGCCGCCGTCCGCGACGGGATGCCGCCGCTCGAGGCCTACGAGCGCTACGGAACGTTCTGATGCGGTGAAGCTCGAGCTCTCGGATCAGGCGATCGAGCCGCTCGAGGAGCGGGAGTCGATCGAGCACCGCGTCGCGCAGTCGCTGCGCGCGTTGATCGTCGCCGGCCAGCTGCCTGAGGGAACGCAGCTCGTGCAGCGCGACCTCGCAACGAGGCTCGGCGTCTCGCAGACGCCGGTGCGCGCGAGCATCGGCCGGCTGGAGCGCGAAGGCTTCGTCGCCGTCGGCTCGACCGGGCGCGCCTTCGTCAGCAGGCTGACGCGCGAGGACTTCGAGGAGATCTACGCCGCGCGGCTGGGTCTGGAAGGTCTGGCGGCGCGGCTCGGCGCCGAGGCGGTCGGGCCGGGGGAGATCGCGGGCATGCGGAAGTCGCTCGGCAAGCTCGAACGAGCCGCCGCCGACCGGGACGTCGACGCCTACCTCGCGCTCCGGTGGGAGTTCTACGGCTCCTGCTATCGGGCGAGCGGCCGCCGCCGCCTCGTCGAGGAGGTCGAGCGGCTCTACTGGCGCTCCGAGCGGTACAACCGCATCGTGCTCGCGACCGCGCAACGGTTCCAGGAGTCGCTCGGCCGCTACGCCTCCTTCTTCGTGCATTGCGAGGCGAACGACGGGCCGGCCGCGGAGCGCGCCGCCCAGGACAGCCTGCGCTGGGCGGTCGACAGCGTTGCGAGCGGGCTGCCCTCCGAGAGGGAGTTCGCGTGACGGTCGCAGTGCAGGAGCTCCGAGAGGCGCTCGTCGAGGCGCTCGGCGCGGACGCGCGCGTTTCGGACGGCGACTCCGAGCGCGACCTGCACGCGGAGGACATGACCTTCCACCGGCCGCAACGGCCGGACCTCGTCGTCTACCCGTCTTCGACGGACGATGTCTCCTGCGTCCTCGCGATCGCGAGCGAGCGCCGGGTCGCGGTGACGCCGTTCGGCGCCGGCTCGAGCCTCGAGGGTCACGTGATCCCTACGCTGGGCGGCATCAGCCTCGATCTGTCGCGGATGAACCGTGTGCTCGAGATCGCCGCGGAGGATCTGAGCGCGACCGTCCAGGCGGGCGTCACGCGAACGGCGCTCGAGCGGGCGGCCGGCGAGCACGGGCTCTTCTTCCCGGTCGATCCGGGCGCCGATGCGACGCTCGGCGGCATGGCCGCGACCAACGCCGCCGGAACGACGACGATCCGTTACGGAAAGATGCGAGCCAACGTCCTTGCGCTCGAGGCGGTGCTCGCCGACGGGACCGTCATCAGGACCGGCAGCCGCGCGCGAAAGACGTCCGCCGGCTACGACCTGACAGGACTGCTCGTCGGCTCCGAGGGGACGCTCGCGGTGATCACCGAGGTGCGCGTCCGCCTCTACGGGATTCCCGAGCACACCGTCGCGCAGCGCATCTCGTTCCCGACGATCGACGCGGCCTGCCGGACGGCGGCCGCCGCAGTCGCCGCGGGCTCGGCGGTCACGCGCCTCGAGCTGCTCGACGCCTGGACGCTCGCGGCGATCAACGCCTACCGCGGCTCGGACTACCCGGAGGGCCCATGCCTCTTCGTCGAGGCTGCGGGGACGGAGGCGACCGTCGAGGCCGACCTCGCGCTGGTCCGCGAGCTGGCCGAGGCGGAGGGCGCGACCGAGATCGTCGACGAGCGCGACCCGACCGCCCGCGCCAAGCTCTGGGCCGCCCGGCACGACGCGGCCTACGCGGCCGCCGCCGCCTCGCCGGGAAGGCACGAGCGCGCGACCGACACGTGCGTCCCCGTCTCCGAGCTGGCCGGCGCCGTCGCGTACGCCCGCTCCGAGGTCGAGCGCCTCGGCATCGACGCAGCGATCATCGGCCACGCCGGCGACGGCAACCTCCACGTCAGCATGCAGCTCGATCCCGACGACGCAGCCAAGCTGGCAGTCGCCGACGAGCTCGTGGAGCGGCTGGTCGTCGACGCGCTCGCACGCGGGGGCACTTGCTCGGGCGAGCACGGCATCGGCCTCGGCAAGATCAAGGCGCTCGAGCTCGAGCACGGCGACCTCGTGCCGCTGATGCGAGAGATCAAGCGAGTCTTCGACCCCCACGGGATCATGAATCCCGGCAAGGTCTTCAGCACCTGAGCTCGCGCCGCCGCGGGCAGCTGTACATCGCCGCGGCCGCCGTCGCGTGGTCGACCGCCGGCGGCTTGCAGCGCGAGCTCTCGGTCGATACGCCCACCCAGCTGGCCGGGCGCGCGCTGGTCGCCTTCCTGGCACTGGCGGCCTTCGTCGCCGTCCGTGAGCGTGGCCGCACGATCGCCGTGTTCCGCTCGATGGGGATCGCGGGGCTCGGCGTGGCGGTCTGCACTGCGATCGCGTCGGGCTCGTTCATCGTTGCGCTGAACCACGCGACGGTCGCGAACGTCCTCTTCATGCAGGCCGTGTCGCCGATCGCCGCGGCGCTGCTGGCGTGGGTCGCGCTCGGCGAGCCGATCACGCGTCGAGCCGGATTCGCGATGGTGGTCGCCCTGGTCGGAGTGGGGCTGATGGTCGGCGGCCCCGGCAGCGGCGGCCTGCTCGGCTTCGGCGCGTCCGCCGTGATGACCCTCTCCTACTCGGTCGGCATCGTCATCACCCGTCATCGCCGCGACGTCTCGATGACGCCGGCGATCTGCCTCTCGCAGCTGCTGCTCGTCCTCGTGGTCGGCGCGTTCGCCCACCCGACGACCGTCGGCGAGCACGACCTCGTCTTCCTCGTGCTGATGGGCGTCGGCCAGATGGGTCTCGGACTGGTGTTGTTCGCGATGGGCGCCAGGTTGATCGTCGCCTCCGAGATCGCGCTGATCACGCTCCTGGAGGTCGTACTGGGGCCGTTCTGGGCGTGGGTCGCCGTGTCCGAGAAACCGGCGCTGATGACGGTCGTCGGCGGTGCAGTCGTGGTCGCCGCGGTACTGATCCAGACGACGGGTCTCAGCCGGCGGCGAGCGAGCGCACGGCGGCGAGGATCTCTGTCGCCCCCGGCAGCGTCGCCAGCTCGAGGTCCTTCTGATAGGGCATCGGGTGCGAGGCCGCGCCGACGCGAATGACAGGCGCGTCTAGCTCCCAGAAGCAGTGCTCCGCCGCGTGCGCCGCGATCTCGGAGCCGAAGCCGCAGAACTGAACGGCCTCGTGCGCGACGACGAGCCGGTGCGTCTTCGCGACCGACGCCGCGATCAGGGCGCTGTCGAGCGGGACGAGCGTGCGCGGGTCGACGACCTCGACGCTGACGCCCTCTTGCTCGAGCTCGTGCGCCGCACGGAGCGCGTGCGGAACGAGCGCGCCCAGGGCGACGATCGTGACGTCCGTGCCTTCGCGGGCGATGCGGCCGACGCCGAGCTCGATCCCGTAGCGCTCCTCCGGCACCGGCGCGGGCTCGCCGAAGAAGAGGAGCTTCTGCTCGAGGAAGATGACCGGGTTGTCGCCGCGGATCGCCGCCGAGAGCAGGCCCTTGGCGTCGTACGGGGTCGAGGGCATCGCGACGACGAGGCCCGGGATGTGCGCGAAGAGCGCTTCGAGGCTCTGCGAGTGCTGCGCGCCGAGCCGGACGCCGCCGCCCGAGACCATCCGGATCACGAGCGGGATGCTCGGCGTCCCGCCCATCATGAACCGGAGCTTCGCGGCCTGGTTCATGATCTGATCGAACGCGACGCCGGCGAAGTCCGAGAACTGCAGCTCGACGACCGGCCGCAGCCCCGTCAGCGCGGCGCCGATCCCGCAGCCGACGAAGCCACTCTCGGTGAGGGGCGTGTCGCGGATCCGCTCGCCGCCGTAGCGCTCGTAGAGACCCTCGGTCGCGCGGAAGAGGCCGCCGACCTTGCCGATGTCCTCGCCGATCAGGATCACGTCCGGATCCGCCTCCAGCTCGAGGTCGAGCGCCTCGCGCACAGCGGCGACGAAGCCGAGCTTCCGCTCCCTCTCGGCGGCGGGCGCCGGGTAGCTCCGCTGCGGTGCGAACACGGCGGGGAGGAGGTCATCGGCGCTCGCGTCCTCGTCTGCGAGCGCGAACTCGATCGCGAGCTCGACGTCGTGCTCGACCTCGCGCCAGAGCACGAAGAGGCTGCCATCGTCCAGCTCTCCGAGCTCCCGCAGTAGCTGCTCGAAGCGCGGCAGGGGGTCCTTCGCCTCCCACTCCTCGACGAGCCCAGGGTCTCGCACGTCCGGGAGGTTCGCGCGCATCGAGTGCTGCATCCGCCGGAACGTCTTCATTTCCAGGAAGGTCGGGCCGGCCCCCTCGCGGGCCCGATCGAGCGCGCGTGCAACGGCATCCTCGACAGCGAGCAGGTCGTTCCCGTCCACGACCTCCCCGGGCATTCCGTAGCCGGCTGCGCGGTCCGCCAGATCCTCGACGGCGCGCTGTGCGCGCCAGTCGGCCGAGAGCGCGAACTGGTTGTTCTCGCAGATGAAGACGACCGGCAGCGTCCAGGTGGCGGCGAGGTTCATCCCCTCGTGCGCTGCGCCCTGGCCGGCAGCCCCGTCGCCGAAGAAGGCAACGGCGGCCTGCCCGGTGCCGCGCAGCTTCGCGGTCAGCGCGGCGCCGCACGCATGCGGAATCCCGGCGCCGACGATCCCGTTGCAGCCGAGGATGTCGAGCGAGAGGTCGGCGATGTGCATCGAGCCGCCGAGCCCCTTGCAGTAGCCCGTCCGCTTCCCGAACATCTCGGCCATCATCCGGCGCAGGTCGGCTCCGGCCGCGATCAGGTGGCCGTGCGAGCGGTGATGCCCCACGAGGTAGTCCGTCTCGCGCATGACTCCCGCGGCGCCGACGGCGATCGCCTCCTGCCCGACGCAGCTGTGCGCCGTCCCGAAGATGACCCCTTGCTGAAACAGTTCCGCGGCGCGGTCCTCGAAACGGCGGATCAGGGCCATCAGGCGGTACTGCTCGAGCAGCGTCGGCCGGTCGGTGGGCCGCTCCGCCAGGACGCTCACGCGGGCGGCCGCTGGTGGAACTCGAAGATGTAGCCGTCCGGATCGAGCGAGTAGAGGCTCTTGCCGCCCTTGTTCGGGCCTGCCCCCATCTCGACCGGCCCGTCCGAGCGGAACGACACGCCGCGCGCATGCAACTCCTCGTAGAGCGCGTCGATGCCGGTGACGAAGACGCAGAAGTGACCCGTGCCATGGTGGGACGGCGAGGAGCTGCCGGACGGGCTCTCGCACCCGTGGTAGTGCAGCAGCTCGACGTCGAGCTCGCTACCGGGGACGCGCAGCATCGCGACCTCGATCCCCCTCGCGTCCGGAACGCCGACGATCCGCTTGATCTCCGCCTCTTCGTAGAGCCGGCGCCAGAGGAGCTCGAGCCCGAGCAGCCCGCAGTAGAACTCGAGCGAGCGGTCGAGGTCTGAGACGGTGATGCCCGCGTGACGGGGCCCGTCGATCGTCCACGCGCTCATCGGGTTAACGTACTTCGGAGGTGGGACAGATGCTGGAGAACCGGGTCGTCCTCGTCACGGGAGCGGCGAGTGGGATCGGCCTCGAGATCGCCGAGCGCTTTGCACGCGAGGGCGCCCGCGTGACCGGCTTCGACCGCGCGGGCGAGGTGGCGATCGTCGGCGACGTCCGCTCTCCCGCCGACGTCGAGCGGGCAGTCGAGCAGGTCGTCGAGTCGGAGGGGCGCATCGACGTCCTCGTCAACAGTGCCGGCGTCCGTGAGATCGGTGACGTCTACACGATGGCCACCGACGAGTGGGACAACGTGATCGCGGTCAACCTGAGCGGCACGTTCTACTGCTGCCAGGCCGCGGCGCGACGGATGCGCGACGGCGACGGCGGCACGATCGTGAACATCGCGTCCGTCGGCGGCCTGGTCGGGCTGGCGCGGCGCCCGGCCTACACGGCCGCGAAGCACGGCATCGTCGGACTGACCAAGACGCTCGCCCGCGACCTCGCCCCGGCCGGGATCCGGGTGAACGCGATCTGCCCCGGCCTGATCCGCACACCGTTGACCGAGCAGTACTTCGCCGAAGCCGAGTTCGAGGAGGGACTGCGCACCGTCGTCCCGCAGGGGCGCGTCGGGACTGCAGCCGACGTCGCCGACGCTGCGCTCTACCTGGCGAGCGACCAGTCCGCGTACGTGAACGGCATCGCGCTCGTCGTCGACGGCGGCTGGCTCGCGGAGAAGAGCTTCGCGGCGGGAGAAGCGGCGTCCGCGTCTTTCCTCGCCTCGAACGAGACGGCCGACTAGCGCCGTCGCGTGCGCCGGACTATTGTGCGTTCCGTGAGCACGCGCGCGCACCTCCTCATCCCGGCCCCGCAGGGCCTGCTCGCGCTGGGTCTCCTCGAGCTGGCCCTCCTCCTTCCCCGCTAGGGGATCGAGCGACTCGACATACCCGTCCGCGCTTCCCGCACACCGGGAGCAGTCCGCCCTCGCCGAGGAGATCCCAATGCCGATGCCGCACTGGAAATACCGTCCGTACCCGACCGTCGACCTGCCCGACCGCACCTGGCCGGACGCCGTGCTCGACCGAGCGCCGATCTGGTGCTCGACCGACCTGCGCGACGGCAACCAGGCGCTCGTCGAGCCGATGGACTCGCCGCGCAAGCAGGCGATGTTCGACCTGCTCGTCCGCCTTGGCGTCAAGGAGATCGAGGTCGGCTTCCCCTCCGCGTCGAAGACCGACTTCGACTTCGTCCGCGACCTGATCGAGCAGAGCTTGATCCCCGAGGACACGACGATCGCCGTCCTCACGCAGGCGCGGCCGGAGCTGATCGAGCGGACGTTCGAGGCGATCGAGGGGGCGCGGCGCGCCATCGTCCACCTCTACAACTCGACCTCGACGACGCAGCGGCGGGTCGTCTTCCGGCTCGACAAGGCCGGGATCACCGCCCTGGCCGCGGGCGGGACGCTGCTCTGCAAGGAGCTCGCCGCCAGGACCTCGACCGAGATCGTCTTCCAGTACTCACCGGAGAGCTTCCACGCGACCGAGCTCGACTACGCGCTCGAGATCTGCGAGGCCGTGATCTCCGCCTGGGAGCCGAGCCCGCGGGAGAAGATGATCGTCAACCTGCCGACGACCGTCGAGGCGTTTCCACCGAACGTCTATGCCGACCGGATGGAGTGGTTCGGGCGCAACGTCTCCAGTCGAGAGGCGATCGTGCTCAGCGTCCATCCGCACAACGATCGCGGCACCGCCGTCGCGACGGCGGAGCTCGGCTTGCTGGCCGGTGCCGAGCGGGTCGAGGGGACGCTCTTTGGCAACGGGGAGCGCACAGGCAACGTCGATCTGGTCACGATCGCGCTCAACCTGCTCACCCAGGGCCTCGACCCGGGTCTCGACCTCTCGCAGATCGACGAGGCGAAGGCGATCGTCGAGGCCTGCAACCAGCTGCCCGTCCACCCGCGGCACCCGTACGCGGGCGAGCTCGTCTACACCGCCTTCTCCGGTTCCCACCAGGACGCGATCAACAAGGGAATGGTCGCGCAGGAGCGGAGCGGCTCCCAGGTCTGGGATGTGCCGTACCTCGCGATCGACCCGATGGACGTCGGCCGCACCTACGAGGCGATCATCCGCGTCAACTCGCAGTCCGGCAAGGGCGGTGTCGCCTACCTGATGGAGACGGAGCACCACCTCCAGCTGCCGCGCGGGCTCCAGATCGACTTCGCCCAGAAGGTGCAGGCGATCGCCGATGCCAGCGGCGGCGAGCTGACCGCCTCCGAGTTGATGGAGATCTTCCGTGCGAACTATCTCGCGCATGAGCGGCCGTACGAGCTCGTCTCCTACGTCCATTCGAGCGGCACCGAGGACACGCTCTCGCTGCGCCTGCTCGTCGTGGGCAGGGAACAGGAGATCGAGGGCGTCGGCAACGGCCCGATTGCCGCGCTCGTCGACGCTCTCGAGCGCTCGTTCGGGATGACGATCCGGATCCGCGACTACCACGAGCACGCCATGGCGGCCGACACGAACGCCAACGCTGCAGCGTACGTCGAGGTCGACGTGGACGACGAGACGCTCTGGGGCGTCGGCCTCCACTCGAGCATCGCCACGGCATCGCTGCGGGCGGTGATCAACGCCGTCAACCGTGAGCAGGCGGCACGAGAAGCGCTGGCGGCGGTGACGGCTGCGTTCGACGGCGTCTAGGTGGCCGTCACGCTGGTGTTGCGATCGCCTCCATGAACAGGTTCTCCATGCCGGCGGCGTGCGTCTGGCGCGCCTCGACGAGCGTGAGCCCTTCGCCGTTGAAGAGGCCGTCAGCGTCCCAGCGGTCCGGGTCGAGACTCACCGCATAGGGGTTGATCTTCTCGTCTTCGCCCGGTGCACCGTCCGGAAGGGACAGGGCACCCTTGTGGAAGGCGAGCACCGCGTATGCCTCCATCAGGTCGGCGTTGGCCGCGAGCTGTGCCGCAAGCGCGTCGTCGTCGAACGGCCGCTCGAGGTCCTCGTGCCGCTCGAACATGGCCGGGAAGCCCGCCGTCGAGACGAGCGCGCGACGCCACTCGCGTGACTCGAGCGCGTGCCACTCCCGATACATCGCCTCAAGCCGCCTCGTGATCGCCCAGATGCGCTCCACGTCCGGCCGGACGCGCGCCATGAACTCGAGGTCGGCCCACTTCCGCTTGAAGAACAGCAGCGCGTTGCAGCCCCAGTAGTGGATGTTGTTGGCGCCGATCTTCACATTCATGACGGCCGGGTTGTGCCAGAACTCGTACTGCTTCTCGTAGAAGGTGAGATGCGTCCGGTAGGCGGCGAGGTAGAGCTCGTCGTGAGTCTGCGCGCGCTGGGTCACGTCCTCGCCGTCGAGTGAGCGGGTCACGAGGTCGGTCGCCAGGGTGTTGGACACCGCGATGAAGTCTGATCCCGGCGAGTAGAACGGGTCGAGGAACGCCCCCGCCTCGCCGACCAGGGCCCAGCGGTCGCTGCCGGAGAAGACCTGCTTGCAGCCGTAGGAGAAGTCCCCGACCTTGAGGAAGTCCTCGACCTGGTCGAGCCCCCGCGCTTCGACGGACTCGGCGATCTGGGGCTCGTTGCGCCGGAACCAGTCCATCAGGCCATCGAGGGTGTCGAACTCCTCGAACGGGTGGAACCGTGGATCCGCGCAGAGGCCGATCGAGATCGGCCCGGAAGAGAGCTGGATCAGCCAGACCCAGTAGCCCTGCCCGCAGACATGGTTGGTGCTGAGCTTGCGCACGCCGCGCTCGGCCATGCGGCCGAAGAACTCCTCGTCGCCCGGGTCGGCCCAGTCCTCGAGGTCGAGCCCGCCGGCCAGCCTGAACCAGGACGAGTTGATCACGTGTCCGTTGTCCTCGAGCAGCCCGAGCTTCCGCTTCAGCGTGAACGCGCGGCCGCTGGCGTCGAGGAGCCAGCGGGCCTTGACCTCCCGCTCGTCGGTGCTCTCCTTACCGCCGAGCGTGTAGGTGATCTCGTGCTCGTCGTCGCCGAGCTCGACGTCCCGGACACGGGCGCCCCCCACCAGGTTGATCCCTGCGGCCAGCGCCTGCTCGCCGAGGAAGTTCTCGAAGCGGCCGCGGTCGAGCTGGTAGGTATGGACGGGCAGGCGGCGCGCCGGGCCGCGCTCGACGCGCTCGGCCAGCTCGCTGTTGTCGCCGGCTGGGAACCAGAAGCGCAAGCCGTTCTTCGTGATCTGCTCGTTCTCGAGGTGCTCCTTGAAGCCGAGCACGTTCGCGAAGTACTCGCACGAGATCTCCTGTGTCGACTCGCCCACCTTGAAGGCGGCCTCGCGAGCGGGGCCCTCGCGCTTCTCCGCGATGAAGATGCTCGTCTCGGGGCGCGTCTGCTTGAGCTGGAGTCCGAGGGTCAACCCGGCGAGGCCGCCGCCGAGGATCGCGACGTCGTAGCGGTCTGCCGGCTGCTGATCGTTGCTCACGTTGTCTCTCCCACGTCGGGCATCACTCGTCGAGGGATCTTAACCCCGACCGTTCGGGCGGCAAAGGGCTTGCGCACTCGCCAGGAGACGCTACTGGCCGCTCTCGAGCCGCGCGAGGAGCGTGCCGACCCGCCCGGTGACGGTGTTCGCGAGCTCGACCTCCGATTCGGCGAAGCCGCGCTCGTCCGCGTAGACCTCGATCAGGCCCCAGTTCTGCCCGCGCGAGCGGAGCGGGAGCATCAGCAGCGAGTCGAACCCCAGGCGCTCGAGCAGCGCCACCTCGGCTGGGTCTGCGTTTGGGTCGGAGCACAAGACGACGCGTGGCTCGCCCGCGTCGATCACCTCCTGCGTCAGCGGATAGTCCGAGACGAGGAAGAGCTCGAGCGGCCGGCGCTCGCCCGAGCGGACGCGGTCGCTGAGCTCGACCAGAAGGTCCCCGATGATGCGCGAGATCGTGCAGCGGGATGCATCGAGGAGATCCACGAATTCGACGCAGGTAGCGTGGAGCAGGCGCGAGACCGACGTCTCCGCTGCGATCCTCTCGAGGGCGAGCTCGATCTCCGCAGTCGACACGCCATCAGTATGCCGCGCACCTCGATCTGCGAGACTCGGGCGATGGCCGAGCGCAGCTTCGACATCGTCGTGATCGGCGCCGGGCCGGCGGGAGAAGTTGCTGCCGGACGGCTTGGCGAGGCAGGCCTCGAGGTCGCGATCGTCGAGGAGCACCTCGTCGGCGGCGAGTGCTCCTACTACGCGTGCATGCCTTCCAAGGCACTGCTGCGGCCGGGAGAGCTGCTCGGCGAGGTGAGCCGTGTGCCGGGCGTCCGGGCCGAGGGGCTAGACGTCGCGGCGGTGCTCGCGCGGCGCGACGAGGTGATCCACGACCTCGACGACTCGGTTCAGCTGCCGTGGCTCGAGGAGCGGGGGGTCACGCTCGTGCGGGGGCGTGGCCGGATCGACGGAGAGAAGCGCGTCCGCGTCGGCGACGACACGCTTGTCGTCGGCAAGGCGGTGGTGGTCGCAAGCGGGAGTGGGCCGGTAATGCCCTCGATCCCAGGGCTGAAGGAGGCGCGTCCGTGGGGGAACCGGCAGGCGACGACGGCGAAGGCCGCGCCCGAGAGCCTCGTCATCCTCGGCGGTGGCGTCGTCGGCGTCGAGCTCGCCCAGGCGTGGGCATCGCTCGGGACGCGCGTGACGCTCGTCGAGGGCCTCCACCGGCTGATCTCGCGTGAGGAGCCGTTCGCCTGCGACCAGGTCGGTGCGGCGCTGCGCCAGGCGGGCGTCGACCTGCGAATGGGAACGAGGGCGGCTTCGGTCTCACGCAACGGAGGCGTCACCGTCGAGCTCGAGGACGGAACGAGTGCGAGCGGCGCGGAGCTGCTCGTCGCAGTCGGCCGGCGGCCGGCGACCGAGGGGTTGGGTCTCGAGACCATCGGCCTCGAGCCTGGAAAGGCGGTCGACGTCGGCAAGAACCTGCGGTCTACCAAGCACGACTGGCTCTACGCGATCGGGGACGCCAACGGACGCGCTCTGCTCACGCACATGGGCAAGTACCAGGCGCGCATCGCCTCCGACGTGATCCTCGGCAAGGACGCGAGCATCGTCTCGGACGGGCTGCTCTCACCGCGTGTGATCTTCACCGACCCGCAGGTGGCCGCCGTCGGTCACACGCTTGCTTCGGCGGAGGAAGCGGGGTTGAAGGTGCGTGCGGTCGACGCGGAGACGAGCGCGAATGCCGGCGCCAGCTTCGTCGGCCGGGAGACGCCCGGCACGTCGCGCCTCGTCGTCGACGAGGACGGCGTGATCCTGGGCGCCACATTTACCGGCTTCGAGGTGGCCGAGTCGCTCCACGCAGCCACGATCGCGGTCGTCTGCAAGCTTCGGCTGGAGCAGGTCGCCCACGCCGT
Source organism: Actinomycetes bacterium (assembly GCA_031371615.1). Taxonomy (GTDB): domain Bacteria; phylum Actinomycetota; class Thermoleophilia; order Gaiellales; family Gaiellaceae; genus Gaiellasilicea. Next base: position 20,988 of record JANMJY010000252.1, read on the forward strand.
TCCGTGCTTCCCGACGCGCAGCGAGCTCTGGCTCAAGCTGGTCGAGTCGTACGGCCTCTAGGACCTAGTCGGACCACTCCGTCTTCGGCTTGTCCTGCGCAACCCCATCGACCTCGAGATCGACGTGCTCGTTGAAGAACGCGATCCGCCCGCGGACGCGCTCCCCGTCCCAGAGGGGGTTCTCGTACGCCCACGCGACATCCTTTTGGTCGCCGTACGACCAGTACCTGGCGGTGCCCTTGTACGCGCAGCCGGTCTCGGTGTCGGTCGGCGTCAGGAGGTCGAGACGCACGTCGGCCGGGTCGAAGTAGTAGCGCGGTGGCAGGCCGGTCTCGTACAGGATCCGCGGCTTCCCGTCGGCGAGGGTCTGTCCCTCGACCGATGCCCGCACGTGCCTCGTCGGCTCGACCACGTCGATCCGGCTGTACGGATCCCTGACGTGGACGAAGACCTGCTCCTCCTCTTCGAACCAGGCGTCAACGGCATTCCAGGCGAGGGCCACGTAGCCATCGAGGCCCTTGACGGCATGCGCGCGAACGCTCACGTCCTCCGCTGGGAAGGCGTATTGCGGCAGGTTCCCCGTCACCCAGACGAGCTTGACGCGCTCGCTGTCGATCACGGTGACGCCGTCCTTCTCGGCCCGGACGCGGCGCGGAAAGCCCTCGACGTAGCGGACCCGCGCGGGAGCATCGAAGTCGAACTGCCCTCGCGGCTGAGGTCCGAACGGCCCGCTGCCCATCGTTAGGCCCATCATGTGCAGCATGCCTGAAACCGACACGCTCCTGAGGGACATGTTCGAGGGACTGTCCCTCACAAGGGCCGTGTTGTCGAAGCCGCGGTCTAGAGAGTTGCCCGCGAAGGTAACGGTCGACCCCGTCGAGTTGCGCGGCGAGACGGCGTACCGCTTCACGACTCACCTGGCCGACCGCGCCACGCACGAGAACCTCCCCGCGGACGGTGCCCGTGAGCGACTCGGCACGTTGCTGGCCGACTATGGGCAAGCGCTGTTGCAGACGGCAAACGCCGACTGGCAGGTGCTCGGGGAGACCGTCCTGCGACGGCCGCCGTCCCGCGCGGCCGCGCCGCGTGCCCACGATCGGCGGAAGCGGTACCTGCTCGAGGAGGGGACGCCCGTGCCGTTCCTCGTCGAGCTCGGCGTAATGAATCCCCACGGGACGGTGCGGAAGAGCCGCTACGACAAGTTCCGCCAGGTCAACCGCTTCCTCGAGCTCGTCGACGACGTCGTGCCCTCGCTCCGGCCGGAGGGAACATTGCGGGTGGTCGATTTCGGCTGTGGCAAGTCCTACCTCACCTTTGCGATCCACCATCTCCTCACTGTCCTCCGCGGCCGCGAGGTCGAGCTCGTCGGCCTCGACCTGAAGGAGGACGTGATCGCAGCTTGCTCTGCCCTGGCCGAGCGCTCGGGAGCTGTCGGCCTGCGATTCGAGCGCGGTGACATCGCCGGCTTCGAAGCGGGAGAGGACGTCGACCTCGTCGTCAGCCTGCATGCGTGCGACACAGCGACGGACGAAGCGCTCGCGCAGGCAGTCAGATGGAACGCTGACGCGATCCTGGCCGTCCCGTGCTGCCAGAAGGAGGCCTACCGGCAGCTCGAAAACTCCCTGCTCGCGCCACTCCTCCGCCACGGGCTGGCCAAGGAGCGGTTCGGAGCGCTCGTCACCGATGCGCTGCGCGCGCAGCTGCTCGAGTTGGCCGGCTACCGCACGCAGCTCGTCGAGTTCGTCGCGCTGGAGCACACCGCGAAGAACGTGCTCATCCGTGCGGTAAAAGGCGAGCCGGCCGGTGCCGACGCGCGCCGCGCCTACGAGGAGCTGCGTGACTCGCTCGGGCTCGACCCGGCGCTCGAACGGTTGCTGGCGGTCTGACTAGCGGCGCGTGACGACGTAGTCGTTCGACTTCGCCTGTGCATGGCAGGCGGCGCAGCTGGACTCCGGGAAGCCGATCTTCGTGAACCGAGCCGTCGGCGACGAGCGCGTGAACTCCTCCCAGCGCCAGCCGCCGTTCGCGGCGGCCTTGACCTTGCGCATCGCCGCGAGCAGGGAGAGCCATTTCTTCCCCGGTGGCATCCCCGTCTTGACGATGATCGTTCCGACCGGGTAGCGGGCGCCCGTCTTGCGCTTGCTCGCGTAGACGTTCTTCGTTCCCTGGTGCGCGGACGATCCGTCGCGAATCGGCACGCGGTTCAGCCTCGGCCACTTCGCGTAGCCGTCGACGTAAGCGGGGATCCCGTTCGCGGTCGCGCGGGTCGGTGTCTCGGCACCGATGCCCGACAGGAGCAGCGCGGTGGTAGAGAGCTCCGCGAGCATCAGCCCGTGACCGAGGCCGCCAGTGCCGACTCGACCGTGTCGTGGACGGAGAGATGCTGGTCGAGGCCGGAGATAGTCAGAGCGCGGTGTGTCTCGAGCCCGGGCGAGGCGAGCAGGAAGGACTGGCGGTTCTCGAGCGTGGTTCGCGCCTCGATCAGGACGCCGAGGGCCGTCGAGTCGACGAAATCCACGCCGCCCAGATCGACGACAAGCCGTTCGGGCTGCTCGGCGCAGACCTCGAGGAGCGCCGTCCGGACCTCCGGCGCGTTGTAGAGGTCGAGCTCGCCGACGAGCCGGACGACGACGGCCCCGTTCAGGCGCTCGATTCCCCCAACTGGATGCTCGCTGAGTCTGTTCTCGTCGCCCATGCGCTTTTCTGGGGCAAGCATAGTCACACGACGGCACCGGCAAGCTCGGCGCCTCGGCGACCGTGCGGAACCCGCGCCACGGCCAGCCTCGAAGGCCAACCCGGGTCGCGTTCTCGAAGATGTAGGCGATGACGGTGTCGAGGTAGCGGTCGTCCGTGATCACGCGGGTCTCGAAACGACCCTGGAAGAGATGTCCGGAACGGTTGTAGCGGCGGTTGAAGCGCATCGCGTGCAGGCCGTTCAACCGTTGCATTCCGCGTGAGAGCTGGGGCTGCGTCGTCTCCACCAGCAGGTGGAAGTGGTTGTCGAGCAAGACCCAGGCATGCAGCTTCCAGCCGAACCGAGCCTCGACGGCGAGCAGTTGCTTGAACCACGACTCGCGGTCGAGGTCGTCGACGACGATCGTCCGTTGCTCGACCCCGCGGCAGATCACGTGGTACCAAGCAGGGCTGGGAAGCTGGCACCGCGGAATCCGTGGCATCCGGTTCAGGCTAGCGCGACGTCCCCGCCAGCGAAACCGTCCGGACCAGCCTCGTCCCAGGGACAGTCCCTCGGACATGTTCGCCGCGGCATGGGCGGTTTTCGCAAGCTGCTTCGGGCAGACTGCGGCTGATGCGCGAGCTGCTCGACTACCGCTCTGAGTTTCCGATCCTCGAGCACACGACGTACCTGATCAATCACTCACTCGGCGCGATGCCGGCGAAAGCGGAGGAGCGCCTCGTCGAGTACGCGCGGACATGGCGAGAGCGGGGGATCCGCGCGTGGAGTGAAGGCTGGTGGGATCTGCCGCTGAGGGTCGGCGACCAGATCGGGCGTATCGTAGGTGCGTCCCCAGGGTCGACCGTGATGCACCAGAACGTGGCGATCGCCGAGGCCGTCGTCCTGTCCTGCTTCCAGCCGACGCCTGAGCGGAAACGGGTCGTCTACGAGCGCGGCAACTTCCCGTCCGTCCGCTACCTGTACCAGGCGCAGCGGAACCTGGAGGTCGTCGTGTGCGAGGACGACGAGGAGATCGTCGAGTCGATCGACGAGCGCACGCTACTCGTCCCGATCAGCCACGTCCTCTTCAAGTCCTCGGAGATCCAGGACGTCGAGCGAATCGTCCAGCGCGCGCACGAGGTGGGGGCGTACGTGATCCTGGACGCCTACCAGTCGGCGGGGATTGTGCCGCTCGACGTCACCGCGCTCAACGTCGACTTCGCAGTCGGCGGGTCGGTGAAGTGGCTTTGCGGCGGCCCGGGCAACGGCTGGCTCTACGTGCGGCCCGATCTGGCTGGGCGGCTCGAGCCGGCATATACGGGTTGGCAGGCGCACGAGGCCCCATTCGCCTTCGAGGAGGAGATGCGGTATGCCGCCGGCGCCGCGCGCTTCCTCACCGGGACTCCCAACGTCCCGGCGTTGTACGCGGCCACGGCCGGGTACGACCTGATCGAGGAGATCGGCGTCGAGCGGATCCGCGCCAACTCGCTCCGCCAGACGGATCGCCTGATCGAGCTCGCTGATGCAGCCGGCTTCGGGATTGCGAGCCCGCGCGAGCCCGAGCGCCGTGGCGGCACCGTCACCGTGTACGTCGACGAGTTCCCGGCCGTCCACAAGGAGCTCGCCGAGCGGCAGATCCTCTGCGACTTCCGGCCGGGCGCGGGGATCCGGATCGGCCCGCACTACTTCACCTCAGACGCGGAGCTCGAGCGCGTGATCGAGCAGATCGGCGAGATCGTCGAGACGGGCGCGTACGAACGACACCTCGGCGCGGTGGCAGGCCATTAGGCTGCACTGATGCAGACCGAGATGCCCTCCAGCCTCGAGATCGCGCAGACCGCGATCCTCCGGCCGATCGAGGAGATCGCCGCCGCTGCCGGGCTGGAGCCGCACGAGGTCGAGCCGTATGGCCGAACGAAGGCGAAGGTCGACCTCTCCGTCCTCGAGCGGCTCAAGGGAACCGCCGACGGGAAGCTCGTCTGCGTGACCGCGATCACCCCGACGAAGGCAGGTGAGGGGAAGACGACGACCTCGGTCTCCCTGACCCAGGGCCTCGGTCATATCGGCCGCAAGCCGGTGCTGTGCCTCCGCGAGGCGTCGCTCGGTCCTGTGTTCGGAATCAAGGGTGGCGCCGCCGGCGGCGGCTACGCGCAGGTCGTCCCGATGGAGGATCTGAACCTGCACTTCACGGGAGACATCCACGCGATCGGCGCGGCGAACAACCTCCTCGCGGCGATGCTCGAGGCGCACATCCTGCACGGGAACGTCCTCGGGATCGATCCGCTTTCGGTGGGCTGGCGGCGCTGCGTCGACATCAACGACCGTGCCCTCCGCAGCGTCGTCGTCGGCGTCGGAGGACGCGCGAACGGCTACGTGCGCGAGTCGGGCTTCGACATCACCGCCGCGTCAGAGGTCATGGCGATTGTCGCGGTGGCTCGCGACCTGCGCGACCTTCGTGAGCGGCTCGGGGCGATCACGGTTGCCTACACCTTCGACCGGGAGCCCGTCCTCGCCGAGCAGCTCCGGGCCGCCGGTGCGATGACGGTACTGCTCAAGGACGCGCTCAAGCCGAACCTCGTCCAGACGCTCGAGGGGCAGCCCGCACTCGTCCATTGCGGTCCGTTCGCCAATATCGCCCACGGGAACAACTCGCTCGTGGCCGACCTCGTCGCGCTCAAGCTCGGCGAGTACGTGGTCACGGAGTCCGGTTTCGGAGCGGACATGGGCATGGAGAAGTTCCTGAACATCGTCTGTCGCGCGGGCGGCCTCCGCCCGAGCGCGGTCGTGCTGGTCGCGACGGCGAAGGCGCTCAAGCACCACGGCGGCGACCCGGACGGTGGACTCGAAGCGATCGAGCTCGGCGCGGCGAACCTTCGCCGTCATCTCGAGATCGTCGCGGAGTTCGGGCTGCGGGCGGTCGTGGCGGTGAACCGCTTCCCGGGCGACACCGACGAGGAGGTCGAGCTCGTGCGGCGTTTGGCGCTCGATCACGGCGCGCATGCCGCCGAGCTGAACGAAGCGTTCGAGCGCGGGGGCGAGGGCGCTGCCGCGCTGGCGGAGGCGGTCGTCGACGCGGCCGACCATCCGAACGACTTCCAGTTCACCTATCCAATCGACGCTCCGATCGAGGCGAAAATCGAGGCGATCGCGACACGGGTGTACGGCGCAGGGAGTGTCGTCTTCCTCCAGACCGCGAAGGACAAGATCAAGCAATACGCCGCCGGCGGGCTCGACCGGCTGCCGATCTGCATGGCGAAGACACACCTCTCCCTCTCGCACGACCCTGCGCTGGCGAACGCCCCGACGGGGTTCGAGCTCACCGTGCGCGATGTGCGCGCCTATACGGGCGCGGGTTGGCTGGTGGCCCTCTGCGGGACGATGCAGACGATGCCGGGTCTCGGTGCGACGCCGGCTGCGTTCAACGTCGACATCGACGCCGACGGCAGGACGGTTGGGCTCTTCTAGCTTCCTCGATGCCGGGCTGAAGGAATTTCTCGACGCGGTTCCGGCGCGGACGCCGGCCCCGGGAGGCGGCGCCGTGTCCGCAATCGTCGCCTCGCTTGGCGCGGGATTGACGGCAATGGCAGCCCGTTTCGCGCCGGACGAATGGGAGCGGCGCGCAGAGGTGATCGGTCGCGCCGAGGAGCTGCGCGCTCGAATGGAGCCGCTCGCAGATGCCGACGCGCAGGCCTACGGCGCGTTCATGTCGGAGCGCTCGGACGAGAACCTGGAGCGGATCGTCGCGATCCCCTTCGAGCTCGCCGAGGCTGCAGCCGAGGTCGCCGAGCTCGCGGCGCTCGTCGCAACGGAAGGGAACCCCACGGTCAGAGGCGACGCGGCAGCCGGAGCGGATCTCGCCGCCGCAGCCGCCTCCGTCGCCGCTCGGCTCGTAGCGATCAACGCCCCCGCGAGCGACGCGCGCGTCCAGCAGGCACGCAGGCTGGCCGAGCAGGCCGCGGGCGCGGCCGCACGGACGTCCGCGCGGGACATGTCCTAGGGACTGTCCCTAGGACGGCCTATCCGGACGAGCCGGTTTCGTCGTGCGGGGCGCCGACGGGCTTCGACTCGGGCGAGCCGCGCTGGCGCAGGTAGATCGTGAAGACGACCATCGTCCCGACGGCGAGGAACTCGGACTGCCAGTTCTCGAGCGTCCGCTCCCAGAAGTCCGCGTTGCCGAGGTAGGTCGTCCAGCCGACCACCTCTCCGCCGTGCTGGAGCGCGTCGGCGTTGAACTCGCGCCAGTTGTTCAGCGACTCCGCGAACCACGTCGCGAAGAAGATCGCGGTCATCACGAGCAGCAGCGAGTTCTCGTAGATGCGCGTGCGCCAGTCGTCGAGCTTTGCCCAGCGCGGGCTGTTCGCGAGCGCGTTGCGGCCGATCTGCTGCTGCACCTTCGACTCGAGCCCGGCGTCCTCGAGCACCTTCGACTCGTTCGAGCCCTTCTGGACGAGCCAGATCGTCGCCGCGATGAAGAGCGAGAACTGGAGGAACTCGGACTGCCAGTTCTCCATCACGGAGCCGCCGAAATCTGTGGAGGTGACGTACGACCACCATGAGACCGGAGAGCCGTCGTGCTCGGCCTGGACCGCGTTGTAGTTGCTCCGCCCGGCGAACGACATGCCGACGAGTGAGAGCGCGAAGATGCCGAAGAAGAAGAGCGAGAGGCTGTTCTCGCGGACGAACCGCCTCATCCGAGCACACCGGTCAGCGTGTACGCCAAGACGCCGCCGGCGATCACGACCCAGAAGAGGATGTACATCGTCCGCACGACCGGGGAATCCCCGCGATCCCCCGATGCGAAACGGAGTCGTGGGCCGCGAAGCGGCCCCTTCAGGGGTCTCAGCGCGCGCCGAAGAAATGGAGAGGCGGACCGCCTACCGGTGTCGGTAGACGATCCGCCCGCGGGTCAGGTCGTACGGCGAAAGCTCGACCTTGATCCGATCGCCGGGGAAGACCTTGATCCGGTAGCGCCGCATCTTCCCGGCTGTATAGCCGAGAGTCTCGTGGCCGTTGTCGAGCGCGATGCGAAACATCCCGCTGCGAAATGCCTCGACGACCTCGCCTTCCAGCTCGATCTTCTCTTCCTTTTCGGCGATGATTCCTCCCTAGACGAGGACGACGTTGAACGCCTCCGGGCCCTTCTGACCCTCGCGCGCCTCGAACTCGACCTTTGCGCCCTCAGCAAGCGACTTGAAGCCGTCGCCGCCGATGCCTGAGTGGTGGACGAAGAGATCCTTCGTACCGTCCTCCGGCGCGATGAAGCCGTAGCCCTTCGCGTCGTCGAACCACTTCACTGTTCCTGATGCCATGTAAATACACCTCCCTACCGTTGATCACGAACGGGTAAGAGAGGTGCCGAGGCACCGTCGAACGCGCTCTAAGAACGTAACGCGAAGGAGTGTACCCGCAAATTGGCCCTATTGGCGCGAACGGACGAGTTGGAGCAGCCGCACCGCGTACGCGGGAGCGGTCGGCGCGTCCTCGTGGCGGAAGTAGGCGAACACCTCGACGCCGTCGGCGAGCAACGACCGGACTCTCTCTGCGATCGTTCTTAGCTCCTCTTCTGCGTAGGGCGGGTCGCGGAAGCGGAGGTAGCGAAAGGGAGCGTCGGCCTTCCAGTCGTTCACGCGCACGGCGGGCGAGACGTCGGCCTCGTCCCAGCTGGGGTCGCGCAGGTCGAGCGCAAGCCGCAGCCCCAAGGATCCGAGCAGCAGCGCGAGGAGCCCCTCGTCCCGTGGGCTCTCGACGACGACCCGCACGGGCCCGAGCCGCTCACCGAGCCTGCGCACCCGCTCCTCGAAGGTGCCGAGCGCCTGCAGCGCCCGCGGCGGCATCTTGACCGCGAACCGGAAGCCTTCTGGCACCTGCTCGGCCCAGCGCCCGCACTGCTCCTCGGACGGCAACCGGTAGCCGGTCGAGTTCAGCTCGACCGACGGCAGCTGCTGTCCGTAGTGCGCGAGGAAGTCCTCGTTCGCCGTTCCCTCCGGGTAGAAGCCCGGCCGCCACGAGGGATACGACCAGCCCGACGAGCCGATCCAGGCGTTTGCCATTACCGTCCGGGGGCCGCGCTAGCCTCGACATCCGTGGCGACCACGACCGAAGTGATACCCGAGAGCTCGATACCCGTCCTCGACCACGGCTTCGTCCGTCTCGACGCCGCCATGGCCGACGACCTCTCCGTCGTCAACGCCGCCCGCGTCAGCTTCGCGCGGCACCGCGACGAGGTCGACGACGCCGACGCCGGTCTGATCCGCTTCCTGATGCGCGACCGGCACGGCACGCCCTTCGAGCACAACTGCTTCCGCTTCCACATCCGCTGCCCGATCTTCGTCGCGCGCGAGTGGTTCCGCCACCGGATCGGCTCCTTCAACGAGTTCTCGATGCGCTACGCGAAGGCGACCGACGACTTCTACATCCCGGAGGCCGACGACGTGCGCAGCCAGGTCGGCAAGCCCGGCTCGTATTCGTTCGAGCCCGTCGATCCCGAGCTCGCCGAGCGCACGCGCGAGGAGCTCCAGGCGGTCTACGACGTCGCGTATGCGACCTACACGCGCCTCGTCGAGGAAGGCGTGGCGCGCGAGCTCGCCCGCTCGGTGCTTCCGGTCGGCGCCTACACCGAGTTCTACTGGACGGTCAACGCGCGGGCGTTGATGAACTTCGTCTCGCTGCGGGCGGCAGAGACGGCGCAGCGTGAGATCAGGCGCTACGCGGAGGCGTGCGAGGAGTTCCTCGCCGAGCGCATGCCGATCACGCACGCCGCCTTCGTCGCGAACGACAGAACGGCGCCCTAGGTCGTCAGCAGCACTCGGTCGGAGCCGCGGCGCGTTACGACCCAGCCGTCGTAGCGCCTGAGCCCGTAGGGGACGCTGAGTGTCACCCTCGTCAGCCCGGGGTGCACGGTGAAACGGCCGCACGAGTCGACGAGCTTGCCGCCCTTCGTCAGCCACAGCTCGTAGTAGTCCAGCCGGTCCTTGCTCGGCTCGAGCCCGCGGAGGAGCACGTTCAGCGGCCAGTTCCCCGACTCGTCCTGGGGCAGCAGCTCGATCGACGCGGAGGCCCCGCGCCCGTCCCCGACACCCGACATCGGGATCACGGCCACCGCCTCGACGTCGTCGCTGCGGCCGCCGATCAGATAGCCGGAGCCGAACAGCGCTGCGGCGAGCGCCGCCGCGATCAGCGCCAGCGCGTACCGCCGTCGACGCGGGAACAGCTGCACCGGGACCTCCGGCGTCCGCGCTGCCGGCGAGAGCTCCGGTGGAGCCTCCACGGAGAGGAGCAGTTCGTGAACGCGGCGCAGACGCTCCCGCTCGGCAGGATCCTCGATGTCGCCGACGAGCTCGTCGAAGCGATCGCTCATCGCAACTCCTCCTCGAGCAGATCGGCCAGCCGCGCCAGAGCGCTACGGGTGCGGGTCTTGACCGTGCCGAGCGGCACGTCCAGGAACGTCGAGATCTCGCTCTGCGAGAGCCCGCCCCAGTACGCCAATTCGATCACCGGCCGTTCGTGCTCGGGCAGCAGCTCGATCGCGCTGTGCACACGCCATGTCAGCCACGAGGCCTCGGCGCGCTCGTCCGGTCCGCCCTCGGGGGAGGGCTCGTCGGGTGCGTCCATCGGCGGCTCCGGCCGCTTGCGCGCACCGTCGACGATCGCGTTTCGCGCGACGGTGTAGAGCCAGGCGCCCCCTTTGCCGCGCCGCGGGTCGTAGCTCGAGGCCGACCGCCAGATCGCTGCGAAGGCGTCCTGGAGCGCATCCTCCGCCCGGCCGCGATCGCCGAGGCGGCGCAGCGCCAGCCCGAGGACCGGCCTCGTGTAGCGGCGGTAGAGCACTTCGAACGCGTCGCGATCGCCGCCGCCGACGCGCTCGATCAGGTCACCGTCCGTCGGCTCCACGCTGGGCACCCTGCTGATGCTTACGACTTCGGGGGCGTGTGGCAACTCCGGGGCGGCGATGGCTAGCACCGTGCCCATGCGAAGGTCCTACGCACTGCCGGATTTCCCGGATTGGAGCAGGCGGCCGCCGTCGACGACGATCGTCGTCCCGGTGACGAACTCGGCGCCCGCGAGATAGAGGATCGCACCTGCGACGTCGGCGGGCGAGCCGGTGCGGCCGAGGACGGTCTCGGCGGCGCGCCGCGCCGCCTGATCCGGCTCGATCGCGACCGGTCCTGGTGCGACGCCGCAGACGCGGACCTCGGGCGCGAGCGCTCGGGCGAGCGTCCGCGTCAGCATCGACTGTGCAGCCTTCGCGGCGCAGTGGGCCGCGAAGGACGGCCACGGCTGGTACGCCGCAACGTCCTCGACCATCACCACGAGCCCGCGGGTGGCGCGTAGGTGGGGCGCGGCCGCCTGTGTGACGAAGAAGCTGCCCTTGACGGTCGCTCCGAGCGCTGCGTCGACGTCCGCCTCGGTCACGTCCTCGAACCGCTTCGGCTCGAACCCGGCCGACGCTCCGTTGACGACGACGTCGAGGCCGCCGAGCTCCGCGACCGCTCGCTCGACCAGCGCGCGCCCCGCCTCGGCGCTCGAGAGATCGGCGTCGCGACTGCCCGCCGCAACGACCTGCCAGCCGGCGGCGCGGAGCGCTTGGACCACGCCCGTGCCGAGCTTGCCGGTGCCGCCTGTGACGAGTGTCCGTGGCGCGTCGTTCACCAGCTCATTCTCGCGCTCCGGCGACCGCCTGTGGGCCGGCAACATAGTTCGGAAGAAGTAAATCCCTGCAAATCAACGATTCGTCCGAGCTGGGAGAGGGCAGGAGAGAGCTACTCAACGATTCAACAGGGGAGACACCGACATGAAGAGATTCCTACTGCTACCGGTGCTCGCGGCGTTCCTGCTCGCGGCGCCGACCGCACTTGCGGCCACGAAGACGGTCAGTATCACCAATGCAGGCTTTGTCCCCGACGCGGTCACGATCGACGCCGGCGACTCGGTCACGTGGACGAACTCGGACACGAAGAACCGTCAGCCGATCTCGCAGAACGCATCGTTCGCCTCGCCGATCCTGAAGCCGGGCGAGACGTACACGTTCCAGTTCAAGACCGACGGCAAGTTCAACGTCACCGATGCCCTGGTCAAGAACCAGAAGCTGACGGTGACGGTCAAGAAGGCTCCGGCGCCGGTCGGCTCGCCCAGCCTGAGCACGAACAAGTCGAAGGTGATCTACGGCGGCGCCGTCGTGCTCAGCGGCAAGCTCCCAGTCTCGAAGGCCGGCGAGAAGGTCATGCTGCGCGCCGAGGTGCTGACGCGCACCGGTACGAAGCAGACGAGCTCCGTCGCGGAGGTCATGTCGACCGCCAGCGGCGCGTTCACCTTCACGACCGCCCCGGCAGCCCAGACGACCTACACGGTCAGCTGGCAGGCGACGCCGGCCACCGCGACGACCTCGAGCCCCGTCACGGTCACCGTGGCGCCGCGGATCGGGATCGGCATCGTCAAGAAGGTCGGCCGGTACGTCACCTTCTCGGCGAAGGCGACGTCGGGAATCCCGTATGCCGGCAAGTCCGTGTACCTCCAGCGGCGTAACTCGCTCGGTCAGTGGGTCTCTCTGAAGCGGGTCGTGCTCAAGTCGAGCACGATCGCGACCCGCGCGACCGTCCGCATTCCGAAGGGCCTTTCGAGCATCCGCATCCTGATGCCGCAGGCGCAGGTCGGGATCGGATACGTCGCCGGCGTCAGCCGGGTCGTCCTGATCCGCCTCTAGGTTCGGGGGGAGCGAAACGAGAGAAGGGGGGGCCGCGAGGCGCCCCCTTCTAGTCCTACGAGCGCATGTCCCCCGCCGGGAGACGGCGGCCGCCCACCCCCCCGGTGTCGACGTTAC
>JANMJY010000301.1:0-3235 GCA_031371615.1 Actinomycetes bacterium
CTGGCGACGTTCCCAGCCTCGAGCGTGTCCGTCGACTCCGCACGCACTGCAGGGGCCTCGTGCACCTCGAGGCCGATGCCGTGCCCCAATCCGTGGCCGAACTGCTCGCCCCAGCCGGCGGCGGTGATCACATTGCGCGCCACGGCGTCGACGTCACGACCGCTCACACCCGGACCGTACGCGTCGAGCGCCGCAAGCTGAGCTTCCAGGCACACCTCGTACGCACGGGCAAGCTCGTCGGAAAGGTCGCCGGTCGCGAAGGTGCGTGTGCAGTCGGACGCGTAGCCGTCGATCCGGCAGCCGGCGTCGATCGTGACGAGCGTGTTCGCGGGAATCGGGACGTCGCGCACGTCGGCATGCGGACTGGCCCCGTTGTCGGCTGAGGCGACGATCGTGTCGAACGACAGCTCGGAAGACCCGTGCTCGTGGAAAAGCTCACGCACGCGCCACGCGAGCTCGATCTCGGTGCGCCCCGTGAACTGCTCCTCCGCGAGCGCGGCGAAGACGCGGTCGGAGATCGCCGCCGCCGCACGCATGGTCTCGACCTCCTGCGGCTCCTTGATCGCGCGCAGCCGCTCGACGAGTCCGGTGCGGGAGATCGTCTCGACGCCGCCCTCCCGAAGCTGCTCGTGGCTCGCGACCGTGAGCACGTGCGCCTCGATCCCGACCGTCTGCCCAGCGAGCCGGGTGGACAGGTCGCCGATGACAGCACGCGCGGTCTGCTGAAAGCGAACGCCGTCGATGGCGCCTGCCTTCTGCGCGTAACGGAAGTCGGTGAAGAGCGTCGCGTCGCCGTCCGGATCGACGAGGACGGCGGCGTTTGAGCTCGAGAGCCCGGTCAGATAGCGGACGTTGACACCGCTCGTAATGAGTAGCGGCTCGTCGAGGAGCGGGGCGAGGCGAGCGATCCTGCTCACTTCCGCTGCGCCGCCAGGAACTCGATTGCCGTCCGGTAGCCCTCGGGCCCCTCTCCGGAGACGCGCTTCGTCGCCAGGTCGCCGATCACCGACACACGGCGCCACTCCTCGCGCGCCTCGATCTTCGAGAGGTGCACCTCGACGACCGGAGCCTTGAAGAGCTCGACCGCGTCCCTGATCGCATAGCTGTAGTGCGACCACGCGCCCGGGTTGAGGATGACGCCGTCGGCCCAGTCGAGCGCGTCGTGGCACCAGTCGATGAACTGGCCCTCGTGGTTTGTCTGCCGGCATCTGGTCGTGCACTCGAACTCCTTCGACCAGGCGTAGATTCGGCTCTCGAGGTCGGCGAGCGTCAGCCCGCCGTAGTGTCCGGCGTCCCGGCGGTCGAGCACGTCGAGGTTGACTCCGTTGAGGACGGCGATGCGCACGAGGCCGATGCTATCCGGCGATCAGCGAATCGAGCGCCGCTCGCACCTCGGCGGGTGGCCGCTCGACGCCGACCAGCGGCTGGCCGGGCGCCTCGAGCAGGACGAGGCGCGGCACCCCGCCGACGACCTTCTTGTCGCGAGCAAGCGCCGCCCACGCCAGCTCCCGGTCGACCCGGACGGGCTCGGGATGAAGCGTTTCCTCCACGGCGGCCGTGTCCAGCCCTGACAGCCGCAGCGCGGCGAGCAGCCCGAGTGCGACCGCTCGGCCGTGCGGGAGCTCGAAGCGGGCGGCCGCCTCGAGCGCGTGGGCGAACGTGTGGCCGAGGTTCAGCTGGGCGCGCTCGCCCAGGTCGTGAGGGTCACGCAGGCAGACCGCGGTCTTGAAGGCCGCGCAGCGGCGCACCTGCTCGGGAAGAGGCAGCTCCCAGAGCGGCTCGCCGACCAGGAGGCCGGTCTTGACCACCTCCGCCAGCCCGTTCTCGAGCTCGGCCTGCGGCAGCGTCTCGAGCGTCGCTGGATCGATCACCGTCCGCACGGGCCAGTGGAAGGCGCCGATCAGGTTCTTGCCCCCGGGCAGGTCGATCGCGGTCTTGCCGCCGATCGCCGCGTCGACCTGGCCGACCAGGGTCGTCGGGACCGCCACCCACTCGATCCCGCGGAGATAGGTTGCGGCGGCGAAGCCGGCGGCGTCGGTCGTGCAGCCGCCGCCGAGCGCGACGAGGGTGCCGCCGCGCTCGAGCCGCAGCGCGTGCCACAGTGCCTCCAGCGACTCGACGCTCTTCGCCTGCTCGCCGGGCGCGAGCTCGTGGCTCCCGCGCGCCCGCGCTCCGAGCGCGAGCTGGGCGTCCATGCCGTAAATCCCCGCGACACGCGCGTCGCTGACCAGCTCGACGGGGCTGTCGCCCGGTATCAGCTCGCCCAGCCGCTCCAGCGCTCCGGTCCCCACGTGGATGCCGCCGGCGGCGAGGACCGCCCCGTCGAGATCCGTGGTGCGCGCATCGGCTGCGTCGTCGTAGAGCGGCCGCCTCTCCTCGTAGAGCGTCCGGAACTCGGCCTCGTCCTGCCCGAGCGGCCGGTCGCTGCCGGCCACGCGGCGCCACGCCTCCTCGGCGTCGACCTCCACGAGGATCGTCAGAGCACGTTCGCGGAGCGCCGTCCGGATCTGGTCGGTCCCGACCGCGCCGCCGCCGAGCGCGATCACCGCCGGTCGAGTCGAGGCCAGGGCGTCGCGCGCGTGCTTCGACTCGCGCAGACGGAAGGCCGCCTCGCCCCCGGTCTCGAAGATCCGAGCGATCGGCTCTTCGCGCTCGATCTCGGCGTCGACGTCGACGAACGGCCGCCCGAGCTTCGCGGCGAGCCCCTCGCCGAGAGTCGACTTGCCCGCGCCCATGAAACCGATCAGGGCGACGTGACGATCTAGAGCGTGCGTATCCGCTCCAGGTACGCCTTGTGCGCCGCGATCACGTCGACGAGCGCGTCGCCGCCGAGCTTCTCGCGTGCGGCCCGCGCGAGCTCCCAGGCAACCGCCGCCTCAGCGACGACGGCGAGCGCCTCGACCGCCGCGACGTCGCTGCGCTCGACGAGGGCCTGCGCCGGCTCGCCGGTGGCGAGATCGACGGAGTCGAGCGGCCGCATAAGCGTCGGCAGCGGCTTCATGACGGCCCGGACGACGAGCTCCTCGCCGTTCGAGATGCCCGCCTCGATGCCGCCGGCCCGGTTCGAGCGGCGCCGCAGACCAAATCCCGATGAGACAGCCTCGATCTCGTCGTGCGCGGCCGAGCCGCGCTCGCCCGCGCGCGCGAAGCCGGCACCGCTCTCGACCCCGTTCACCGCCTGAATCCCCATCAGCGCCGCGGCCCGGCGCGCGTCGGGCCGGGCCTCCCGCGTCGC
>JANMJY010000011.1:0-13733 GCA_031371615.1 Actinomycetes bacterium
CGCGCACCGGTTCACCGTCCTCGCCGAGGAGGTCGACATGGGCCGGCTCTGCGACCGTGCCTATTCGACCTTTGCCGAGGAGGCTCGCCGGCGCGACATCGAGTACACGCAGGAGTCGGACGGCGCACCGGTGATCGTCTCCGACGGCGACCGCGTGCTGCAGATCATCTCGAACCTGCTCTCCAACGCCTTCCGCTGGACGCCCGACGGCGGCCGCATCGAGCTCGAGGTGGCGAGCCAGAACGGCACAGTCACGGTCGACGTCGCTGACACCGGCCCCGGGATCGGGAAGGAGGAGCGCGAGCGGATCTTCCGGCCGTTCTGGTCGACTGACGGCCGCGGCACCGGGCTGGGGCTGCCAATCGCGAGGGAGCTCGCGGTCGCGCTCGGAGGTCGGATCGAGCTACAGACCCAGGTGGGCCAGGGCAGCCGCTTCCGGCCCGTGCTCCCGCTCTGAATTTCCGCCCAAGTTCGGAATCCGCGGAAGCGGATTCCGACGCGCCAAGACCCCTGAAGGGTCGCTTCGCTCCCAAATCCCTGCATGGCCAGCGAAGCGGCCAGCGTGGACATGACTCGCCCTGCGCTGGTCGCCGCGCCAATCGAAATGCCGAAACTTCCTAGCCGGCGTCGCGAAGTGGGTGCACGGTGCCACCCACGGTGGCGCGCTCGACCCTTTCGAGCCGGGCGTCGACGCCCTTCCACCCGGAAGAGACGAGGTCGACGAGGAGGGCGAGATCGTCGATGCGTGCGTGCCGCTCGGCGAGCAGGTCGCCCTCGAGCCGCTCGAGCCGCCGGATCGCCTGGTTCAGGAGGCCGCGGATCTCGGCGATGTGCCGTGCGACCGGTAGCACCTCGGCCCGGAGGCCGTCGTGCACGGCTGCGCCGATCTTCTCCGGGAGCACCCCCTCGAGAGAGGCTGCGGACTCCGCCAGCGACTCGACCTGGGCTCGGGCTCGCTCGAGCGCTGCCTCGAGCTCGGCGGGCGCGACTCGGCCGGAAGCTGCCGCGGCGATCCGCTCCTTCGCCCGCTCGAGTGCGCTCTCGTCCATGGGTGCGAGAGTACTCTCGCCGTCGGATGGAAGCCGCCGAGCTCGACTACGACCTGCCGCCGGAGCTGATCGCGCAGCATCCGGCCGAGCGGCGTGACGCGTCGAGGCTGCTGGTCTACGAACGAGCGACCGGTGACGTCCGCCACCGCACGTTCGCCGAGCTGCCGTCGGAGCTCTCCGGCGAGCTCGCCGTCGTGAACGACACGCGGGTCGTGCCGGCGCGGATCCGGATCGAGCGCCCCAAGGGAGAGGTGCTCCTACTCGAGCACGAGGGTGGAGGGGAGTGGCTCGCGCTTGCCCGGCCGACGCGGCGGCTGAAGGCCGGCGCCCGTTACGGGGCGGTCGAGCTCCTCGAGCACCTCGGCGAAGGACGCTGGCGCGTCCGACTCGACGGCGAGCCCGAGGGAGAGGCACCGCTGCCGCCGTACATCACGGAGCCGCTCGGCGACCCATCGCGCTACCAGACGGTTTACGCGGATGAGCCCGGCTCGGCCGCAGCACCGACCGCCGGCCTGCACTTCACGCCCGAGCTGCTCGAGCGGCTCGACGTCGAGCGCGTCACGCTCCACGTCGGCCTCGACACCTTCCGGCCGTTGACGGCGCCGACGGTCGAGCAGCACGAGCTGCACGGCGAGCGCTACTGCGTCCGTCCTGAAGCATGGGAGCGGATCCGCGCGGCCGACCGAGTGCTCGCCGTCGGCACGACGACGGTTCGCGTGCTCGAGACGATCGCAGGCAACAACCTGTTGCAAGGCCGGACGTCGCTCTTCATCACGCCCGGCTTCGAGTTCCGGCGCGTCGACGCGCTGCTGACGAACTTCCACCTGCCGCGCTCGACGCTCCTGGCGCTCGTGATGGCGTTCGCGGGCGTCGAGGAGACGCGCCGACTCTACGAGCTCGCGATCGCGGAGCGCTACCGCTTCTACTCCTTCGGCGACGCGATGCTGATCCTGTGAGTCACTTCGAGGTCACCGCCACCGACGGTGCCGCGCGCGCCGGGATCCTCCGCACGGTGCACGGCGAGGTGCAGACTCCCGCCTTCATGCCCGTGGGCACGAAGGGAACGGTCAAGAGCCTCGACCCGGACGAGCTGCGCACGGTCGGCGCACAGATCATCCTCGGCAACACCTACCACCTGCACTTCCGCCCCGGCGACGACGTGATCGCCGAGCTCGGCGGGCTGCACGCGTTCTCGGGCTGGGACGGGCCGATCCTGACCGACTCGGGGGGGTTCCAGGTCTTCTCGCTTCGTGACACGCTGCTCGAGGTCGACGACGACGGGGTCACGTTCCGCTCCGTCTACGACGGCGCCCCCGCGCGCTTCACGCCGGAGGTCGCCGCCAGGATCCAGCGCAACCTCGGCTCGGACATCGCGATGGCGTTCGACATCTGCCCGCCGGCGGGTGTGCCTCGTGCGGAGCTCGAGGAGGCGGTGCGCCTGACGACTCTCTGGGCGGCACGGCAGCGCGGGGCCGAGCGCGCTCCCGGCCAGCTGCTCTTCGGGATCGCGCAGGGCGCCGCCGACCAGGAGCTGCGGCGCCGTTCGATCGAGGAGATCGCCGCTCTCGGCTTCGACGGGCACGCGCTCGGGGGGCTCGCGGTGGGGGAGAGCCGGGAGGAGATGTTCGAGGCGACGGCGTGGGCGGCGCCGCTCCTGCCGGCGGAGCAGCCTCGCTACTTCATGGGCATCGGCGACGCCGAGGGGATCCTGCGCGTGATCGGCGCCGGAATCGACATGTTCGACTGCGTGCTGCCGACCCGCACCGCCCGCACCGGCTCGGCGCTGACTGCGAGCGGCCGCCTCAACCTACGCAACGCCCGCTTCGCCCGGGACCCGCGACCGCTCGAGGACGGCTGCTCGTGCTCGGCCTGCTCGCGCTTCTCCCGCGCGTACGTCCGCCACCTGATCAACCAGGAGGAGCTGCTCGGCCTGCGGCTCCTGAGCCTGCATAATCTCCACTTCCTACTCGAACTGACCGCGGGCGCGCGGGCGGCGATCGAACGCGGTGAGCTCGGGGCCTATACGGCTGCAGCGCTCGCCCGGCTCGCCGGCGGCCCACAGGAGGACCCTTGGGACAGCTGATCGTTCTCGTCGCGATGTTCGCCTTGCTCTGGCTGTTTCTGATCAGGCCCCAGCGGCGGCGCGCGCAGGCCCACCGGGAACTGCTCACGAAGGTGGAGCTCGGTGACGAGATCCTCACCGTCGGCGGCCTGATCGGACGCGTCCGCTCGCTGCAGGACGAGGAGCTCGTACTGGAGATTGCGCCGGGCACGGAGGTCCGCATCGCGCGGCGTTCAGTGGCCAGCGTCCTCACGCCCAGCGATGAGCGCAGCCACGAGGGCAGGCAGGTCGAAACGGCCTCCGCCTCCGAGCAGGGCGAGGAAGTCCGCAGCTAACCTACCGCTCGCTCGATGAACCGTAGACCGCACCTCACTCTCGTGGCGCTGATCGTCGCCGGGCTCATCGGGGTCGGCCTACTGGCCATTCCCGGATCGCCGCTCGAGCAGACGCCGACGCTCGGCCTCGACCTCCAGGGCGGGCTCGAGGTGACGCTGCAGGCGGTGCCTCCGCCGAACCGCCCGCTGCAGAAAGCGGACCTGACCAGGTCGGTCGAGATTCTCCGCGACCGCGTCGACCGGCTCGGCGTCGCCGAGCCCGAGATCCGCGAGCAGGGCTCCGACCAGATCTCGATCCAGCTGCCGGGCGTGAAAAACCCGGAGGACGTGATCGACATCCTCGGCAAGACCGCCCAGCTCGAGCTCTACGACCTCGAGGCGAACCTCGTGCGGCCCTCGATCGGCGTCCAGAACTTCCCCGTCGCGACCCCGACGCTCTACGGGCTGCTGGCCGGCCAGCAAGCCCTCGTCGTCCCGAGCAAGACGGAGGCCTGGTACCTCTTCGATGCGAACAAGAAGAAGGCCGCCGGCCCGGTGACCAAGCAGGAGAAGCTGCTCCAGAGCAAGGTGATCGAGCGGGCCGGGAAGAAGGGCGAGCTGCCGAAGGGCTGGAAGATCTTCGGGGTGCCGCCGAAGACGGTCGTGCTCACGTGCGGCATCGGCGAGGTCGTCTGCCCCGGCGTCAACGTCGAGAACCCGACCACCAACTTCTTCTACCTCGTGCGTTTCGGCAAGTTCAAGACGTCGGCCGGCGAACGAGAAGTGCCGGAGATGCGGGGCGGCGACCTGAAGCTCTCCGGTACCCGCCAGGACTTCGACACGACGACCAGCCAGCCGATCGTGACGATGCAGTTCACGAAGAAGGGCGCGAAGAAGTTCGGCGACATCACGAACGCCGAGGCCGACCGCGGCAAGGCGCTCTTCAACATCTCCGGCGGCGGTGGCGACCCGCGCAACACTCTTCAGCACTTCGCGATCGTGCTCGACCGTGAGATCAAGTCGTGGCCGTCGATCGACTGGGAGCAGTACCCGAACGGGATCAGCGGTTCGAACGGCGCCCAGATCACCGGGATCGGCGACATCAGCGAGGCCAAGAACCTCGCGCTCGTGCTGCAGACAGGTGCCCTGCCCGTCACGTTCACGACGCTCCAGCAGACCGCCATCTCGGCCACGCTCGGCAAGGACTCGCTGAAGGAGGCCTGGAAGGCCGCGATCGCGGGCCTGCTCGTCGTCGCGCTCTTCCTGCTCGTCTTCTACCGCGTCCTCGGCGTCGTCGCCGTTCTGGGCCTGATCATCTACTCGGCCTTCCTCTATGCGGCGATCCTGCTCTTCAACGTCACCCTGACTCTGCCGGGCTTCGCGGGGATGATCCTCACCTTGGGGGTGGCCGCCGACGCGAACATCGTCATCTTCGAGCGCGTGAAGGAGGAATACCGCGCCGGCAAGTCGGTGCGCGCGGCGATCGCCGCCGGTTACGGGAAGGGCTTCGCGACGATCATCGACGCCAACGTCGTCACGGCGATCACGGCCGTCGTGCTCTTCCTCGTTGCGACCGCAGGCGTGAAGGGCTTCGCCCTGATGCTGCTGATCGGAACGCTGATGTCGCTGCTGACAGCCGTCGCGGCGACGCGCGCCATCCTCGGCCTGCTCGCCGGCTTCCGCTGGTTCGACAACCCGAAGCTGATGGGCGCCGAGGGCGAGCCGCCTGCGTGGATCCGGCGCGACTTCATCGGCCTCCGCAACCGCTGGTTTGCCATCTCCGGCGCCGTGCTCGTGATTTCGGCCGCCGCGCTCGTGATCAATGGGCTGAATCTCGGGATCGACTTCAAGGGCGGGACCCAGATCACGCTCACGACGCCCCAGCCGACCGCGCTCCAGGAGGTGCGGTCCCGGGCGCAGAAGAGCGGCCACGGCAGCGCGCAGATCCAGGGAACCGGCAAGGCCCTCGCGGGCGACAAGTACCGCGAGTTCCGGATCCGTACAGATGTCAGTCAGGCCGAGCAGCAGCGCCTGACCCAGGGCCTGAAGTCCACGTTCCACGGGGAGGCGAGCGTCAAGAGCGTCTCGGCGAGCTTCGGCCGCCAGATCGCCAGGGGCGCAATCCTCGCGATCGTCGTCTCCCTGATCCTCGTGATGCTCTACATCGCCGCGCGCTTCCAGCCCAAGTTCGCCGGGCCGGTGATGATCGCGCTGATCCACGACGTCCTGATCACCGTCGGCATCTACGCCCTGCTCGGACGGGAGGTGACGACCGCCACGGTCGCCGCTGTCCTGACGGTGCTCGGGTACTCGATCTACGACACGATCATCATCTTCGACCGGATCCGCGAGAACATGCCGCTGATGAAGCGCGCGTCCTTCCGGACGATGGCGAACATCTCGCTGTGGGAGACGATCCCGCGCTCGCTTGCAACCACGTTCATCACCTTGCTGCCGATCTCGGCCCTGTACTTCTTCGGCGGCGAGACGCTGAAGGACTTTGCCTTCGCCCTGCTCGTCGGCATCGGCGCCGGTGCCTACTCGTCGATCTTCATCGCGGCGCCGCTCGTCGCCATGCTCAAGGAGCGCGAGCCGGAGTACGCGCGCCGGCGCGACGACAGCTCGCTCGGCGATGCCGGCTCCGTCGGCGGCCTGCTGCGAGACGCTGAGGAGCTCGCCGCGGCGCGGCCGACTCCCGACCTGATCCCGGACGCGCTCCAGGGCGACGCTGCCGGCGCCGCCGGCCCCGCCTCCGACGCTGCCGCGAAGCGCGAGCGCCGCCGGCAGAGGCGCAGTACCCGCCCTCATGGCCGCGCCAGATAGCGCGTTCGCGCTCCGCCAGCTCGTCGAGGAGCTCGGCGCCCAGCTGCGCGCCGGAGCCGAGAAGCTTGGCGACCTGCCGCAGGAGACCGGCGAGCGCCTCGCGCACGAGCTCGGACTCGTGACGCGGGAGGAGTACGACGCGCTGGCGCTCCGCCTCGCGCAGATCGAGCATCGCCTGAAGCTGCTCGAGCGCTCCTAGTCCTACTAGTCGTACATCGAGGTCGAGCGCAGGATCACCTTGCGGACGAACTCGCGAATGCGACTCCACAGGCCCACGGCCGGATCGTAGCCCCGGGGCGTGTGTAGCGTGAGCTCATGGCCGAGCGCGTCCTCACGCTGCGGGAGCTGAACCGGTCGACGCTCGCGCGTCAGCTCCTCCTCGAGCGGAAGCGGCTCTCGGCTACGGCCGTGATCGAGCGGTTAGTCGGAATGCAGGCGCAGTGGCCCTCGGCACCGTACGTCGGGATCTGGAGCCGCGCGACCGGTTTCCGGCGCGAGGTTCTCGAGCGCGAGCTCGCAGGCGCGGCCGTCGTCAAGGCGACGGTGATGCGGCAGACGCTCCATCTCGTGACGCGGCGCGATTACGCGCTTCTTCGCGCTGCGCTGAGCGAGACCAACTTCCCCTGGCAGTCGGCGACCGCGACGCGCCTCGCACCGTCGGTGCGGGCGTTCGCCGCAGCTGGTCCGGTGACCACAGCGGAAGCGCTCGCTCATCTCGAGCAGGAGCACGGGCTCACCGGGCTCGATGCGCATCGAGCCTGGCGCGCCGCACGGGTTCGTGCGCACGTGCTGCACCACCACGAAACGGCTCTCTGGCGCGCGCGTCCCGAGGGCCGCTTCGTCGCGATTGAGGAGCCCGAGCCGCACGATCCGCTCCAGGCGCGCGCCGAGATCCTCCGCCGCTACCTCGCGGCGTTCGGCCCCGCGTCGCGCCGGGACATCGTCGCCTGGACGATGATGCACGTGCCCGAGATCCAGCGCGCGCTCGATTCGCTCGAGCCGCTCCGCCGCTTTCGCGACGAGCAGGGCCGCGAGCTCCTCGACGTCCAGGGCGCACCGCTGCCGGACGCGGCGACTCCCGCGCCGATCCGCTTCCTGCCGAAGTGGGACAACCTGCTGCTCGCATTCGCGGACCGGACGCGCGTGCTACCGGAGCAGTACCGGAAGACGGTCATCCGCATGAACGGCGACGTCGCACAGACGGTCCTCGTCGACGGGTTCGTCGCAGGCAGGTGGCGCGTCGAGCAAGGCCACGTCGCGATCGAGCCGTTCGCGGCACTGTCGCGCTCGGTGCAACGCGAGCTCGAGGCGGAGGCCGGACGTCTGGAGGCGTTCCTGGGTGAATCGATCTAGATAAGTATTTGCTTATATAAGTAAAGCATGATACGTTGGGGGCATGCACGCGTTCGACATCCTCGGTGATCCGGTGCGGCGTCGCGTCCTCGAGCTACTCGCAGACGGCGAGCAAGCCGCGGGGGAGATCGGCGCCGTGATCCAGCACGAGTTCGGCATCTCGCAGCCGGCTGTCTCGCAGCATCTGCGCGTGTTGCGAGAGCAGGGCTTTGCGACGGCGCGAGCCGCCGGCGCGCGGCGGCTGTATGCGGTCGATGCCTCGAAGCTGCAGCAGGTCGACCAGTGGCTGCAGCCGTATCGACGCTTCTGGAACCAGCGGCTCGACGCCCTTGGCGTCGAAGTCACCCGCGGCAAGCGATCCCGACGAACAGCCTCACCCAACCCAGACGAGAAAGGCGACGAGAGATGACGACCGAGACGGCGACCTACCACGAGCCCCAGCCCGAATTGCGGCACCGGACGATTCCGGCCGGCGAAGCGCGGGTAGCGGTGTTCACCCGCAGCTACGAGACGACGATCGAGGATCTCTGGGACGCCTGCACCAATCCGGAGCGGCTGCAGCGCTGGTACGTGCCCGTCACGGGTGACTTTCGTGTCGGCGGCAGCTTCGCGCAGGTGAACATGGGCTCCGGCACGATCCTCGCCTGCGACGCGCCGCACCTGCTCAAGCTCTCGCTCGGCGGCGGTGTGGACGAGATCGAGCTGCGCCTCTCGCCGGGAGCCGAGGACGGCACGACGACGCTGGAGCTCCAGCACGCGACGACACTCGACTCGCACGACATCGGTGGGCGGACGTTCGACGCGGTCTTCTGCATGGGCGGCGGCTACTACCCTCGCCTGCTGGCCCTCGACCTGCACCTGCGCGGCACGCTTCCCGACGACTACGACAGCGCCGCCTTCCACCTCAATCCCGAGATGCGGCCCGTGATCGCGCGCGGCAGTGCTGCGATGGCCGCGCTGCTCGAGGCGGAGGCGGAGTAGGCCGGACGCTCACGAGACGGCGTGCAGCGTGAAGTTGCCGATGAGGTTGTAGACCGTCTCCTCTCCGGTGTCGCGCGCGCGATGGAGTGCGGAGATCGCGAGCTCGAAGGCACGCTTGCGCGTCGGCGCGGAGACGCGGAAGCTGACGTCGACCCAGCCTCGGATCGGCGGTGAATCCATGCTGGTGCCACCGGCTGCCTCGGCGGTGACGATCATGGGCCGCGACCAGAAGCCGGGTTGCTCGTCGAGCACCCGGCAGACCGCGTCGTGCACCATGCCGTCTCTGTGCAACGCGTCCTCGAGGTCGCGGCTGAACGCGTTCGGCTCTGTCTCGCTCACGGCCTCCTGGGTCGCGAACGCCCACTCCATGGTCTCGTTTCCCGGCCTCGGCCGCAGGCGCTCGAGGGGATCGCCCGGCGGATCTTCGTCCCCCGCCGAGCGGATCTCGTAGATCGGAACGTTGCTCCACGTCAACGGCAGCTCGGCGACCAGCACGACGGGCGCTCGCTCGCGACCCCAGTCCACGGCCGCCTCGATGTCGACGAAGAGGGTGTCGGCTTCCTCCAGCAGTTCGCCTGACTCCGACCCCCAGACGGCGGTGAAGCGACCAGTCGGGACGAACACCGGGTGCTCCTCGTCGACGTACGCGATGCCTCCGTAGTCGAGGTGAACGACCTCGGCCGCGCCCGCTTCCGTTCCCGGCCAGCGGTCCGTCGGTCGCCGGGGGTCGCCGTCTCGGTCGCCGGCGTCGTAGATCTCGCTCAGGCCTTGGCCGAGGCGGACACAGACGATCGGCGCACGGTGACGCGCCCACGTGATCGCCTCCTCGATGTCGTTCCAGCCGGGGCCGTCCTCGAAGGAGAACGTCCGCGCCGGCCCGTCGGTGCTCGGCTGCCAGCTCGCCCTGTACCGATGCCACGGAAGCTCGACCTGCAGCTCCTCCCGTACTCGGACGACGCCCTGCCGCTCCATCGACGTCGATTATCCCTGCAACGGCGCCTGGGCACCGGCGCGGGGCTTCCCGCGGCCGGCAGCCTGGAGCGCGCGGCGGTACGCGGCGGCCGCCGTGGGCGCGCTCGCCATCACCTCACCGGTCGAGCGCATCTCGACGCCGCGGTCAGCGGCGCCGGCGAAGCGCTCTGCGGGGAAGATCGCCTCCTTGGCCCAGGCGCGCGATGGCACGACCCGCTCGGGCAGGCCCAGCTCGCGGAGCGACGCGCCGAGCAGCAGCCGGCAGGCGTGGTCGACGAGCGGGATCCCGGTCGCCTTGGCGACGAACGGCACGGTGCGGGATGCGCGCGGGTTCGCCTCGAGGACGTACAGCTCGCCGTCGTGCAGAGCGAGCTGGAGGTTGAGCAACCCTCGCGCTCCGAGGCCGCCGGCGAGCCTCGAAGCGAGCTCTCGGATCTGCGTCTCGAGCGCCCTGCCGACCGACGGCGCCGGCAGCACGCACGCCGAGTCGCCGGAGTGGACGCCCGCGCGCTCGACGTGCTCGACGATCGCCGCGACCCAGCCGTCCTCGCCGTCGCAGAGTACGTCGACGTCGAGCTCGAGCGCGCCTTCGAGGAAGCGGTCGACGAGCGCCGGGCCGTCGAGCACCAGGTGCTCCGGTTTTCGGGCGACGCGCATCCCGCGGCCGCCGAGCACGTACGAGGGCCGGACGAGCACCGGATAGCCGATCCGGTTCGCAATCGACCGCGCCGCACCGGTCGTCTCGGCGAAGCCCCACGCCGGGGCGCGGACGCCGAGCTCGGCGAGCAGCGCGCCGAAGCGGCCGCGATCCTCCGCCGCGTCGATCGCCGCGAGTGGATCGCCGAGCAGCGGCACGCCCGCGTCGGCCAGTCCCGCCGCCAGGCCGAGCGGCGTCTGGCCCCCGAGCGAGACGACGACCCCCAGCGGCCGCTCGAGCTCGACGACGTCGAGGACACGCTCGAGCGTCACGGGCTCCAGGTAAAGCCGGTCGCAGGTGTCGTAGTCCGTCGAGACCGTCTCCGGGTTCGAGTTCACGAGCACGACCTCGTGCCCGAGGCGCCGGAACGCCTGCGCGGCCTGCACGCAGCAGTAGTCGAACTCGATTCCCTGGCCGATCCGGTTCGCACCCGAGCCGAGCACGACGACCGCGCCGGGCGGCGTCTCGTCGCCGTCGCCGGCCTCGTGCGAGAGGTAGTAGTAGGGCGTCCTCGCGTCGAACTCGCCCGCGCACGAGTCGACCGCGAGCCGGCCGGGCGTGCCGCGACGGGTGCGCACCTCGGCTTCGGGAACCTCGAGGACGGCCGCAATCCGCGAGTCCGGGAGTCCGAACCGTTTCGCCGCCTGGATGTCTCCGTCCGCAACGAGGTCGCGCTCGGCTGCGCGGATCGACTCCAACTCGGCGACGAAGTAGGGATGGAGGCCGGGGATCTCCGGCAGCGCGTCGCCGGTCTCGATCCCCTCGAGCGCCTTCAAGAGCGCCTCCGGGAACGTCCGGCCGAGGCCGAGCGCCTCGCCGACCGCGCGCATCTCGGTGCCGAGCTCCCGCGTGTTGCCGGGGAACTTCTCGAAGTCGAAGCGCGGCGCCTTCACCGCGACGTAGTCGAGCGCCGGCTCGAACGCCGCGCTCGAGACGCCGGTGATGTCGTTCGGCAGCTCGTCGAGCGTGTAGCCGACGGCGAGCAGCGCGGCGAGCTTCGCGATCGGAAAGCCGGTTGCTTTCGAGGCAAGGGCCGAAGAGCGGGAGACGCGAGGATTCATCTCGATCAGCTGGAGCTCGCGGGTCTCCGGCTCGTACGCGAACTGGACGTTGGCGCCACCGGTGGCGACGCCGACCGCGCGGGCGCAGGCGAAGGCGGCGTCGCGCAACCGCTGCAGCTCGCCGTCCGGGAGCGTCTGCTGCGGTGCGACCGTCCACGAGTCGCCCGTGTGGACGCCGATCGGATCGAGGTTCTCGATCGAGCAGACGACGATGCAGTTACCGGCCGTGTCGACGACGACCTCGAGCTCGAACTCCTGCCAGCCCTCGAGCGAGCGCTCGACCAGTACCTGGCCGATCGGGCTCGCCGCGAGGCCGCGCGCGACGCGCTCGCGCAGCTCCGACGGCGTGCGCGCGATCCCGCCGCCGCGGCCGCCGAGCGTGAACGCAGGCCGCACCACCGCCGGCACGGGGCATTCGTCGAGCTGGTCGAGCGAGGTGACGACGACGCTCTCCGGCACCGGCAGCCCGGCCGCTGCCATCGCAGTCCGGAACAGCGAGCGGTCCTCGGCGGTGCGGATCGCGTGGAGATCGGCGCCGATCAGCTCGACGTCGTACTCGGCGAGCACACCGTTCTCGGCGAGCTCGACCGCGAGGTTGAGCGCGGTCTGGCCGCCGAGCGTGGGGAGGAGCGCGTCGGGCGACTCGCGCGCGACGATTTCCGCCAGCGTGGTCGCGTCGAGCGGCTCGAGGTAGGTCGCGTCGGCCCACTCGGGGTCGGTCATGATCGTGGCCGGGTTCGAGTTCGCCAGCACGACGCGGTAGCCCTCGGCGCGGAGCGCCCGGCAGGCCTGCACGCCCGCATAGTCGAACTCGCAGCCCTGCCCGATGCGAATCGGGCCGGAGCCGACGATCAGGATGCTGCGAAGGTCGGTTCTTTTCGGCACGCCGTGGCGATCCGGTCGAAGAAGGGAATGGCGTCGTGCGGTCCCGGCGCCGCCTCGGGATGGAACTGCAGCGTCGCGAAGCCGTTGCCCGCGAGTCCCTCGACGGTGCCGTCGTTGAGGGAGACGTGGCTCACCTCGGCGGCGTCGCCGGGCTCGACCGCGAAGCCGTGGTTCTGGGCGGTCACGAGCACTCGGCTCGAGCCGGTCACGCGCACGGGGTGATTGGCGCCGCGATGGCCGAACGGAAGCTTGAACGTCGTGAGGCCGAGGGCGAGCCCGACGAGCTGGTGGCCGAGGCAGATGCCGAAGAGGGGAACCTGACCGAGGAGTGCGCGCACCGTCTCGACGGGGCCGTCGAGCTGCGCGGGGTCGCCCGGCCCGTTGCCGACCAGGACAGCCGCCGGGTCGAGCTCGAGCACGGCGTCGGCGTCCCAGTCGCCGGGAACGACGACCGTCTCGAGGCCCGACTCCACGAGCCGGCTGACGATCGAGCGCTTGCAGCCCAGATCGAGCACGACGACGCGCGGGCCGGCTCCGACTGTGAACGGCTCGCTCACGCACGCCTCGAGCGCGGGCGGCGGCGAGGCCAGCTCGGGCTCGGCGAGCATCCGCGGCCAGTCGAGGTGTGGCTCTGCGAGCGCACGCGCGTGCAGCGCTTCGGCCGAAGCCGTGCCGAGGGCGCAGCGCATGGCGCCGTTCGAGCGCAGCCGCCGCACGAGCGAGCGCGTGTCCACCTCCTCGAGGGCCACGATCCCCCGCTGAGCGAGCCACTGCGACCACTCCGGCCGGGCCCGCCGCATGACGACGCCCTCGGTCCAGACCCGGCTCGACTCCAGCAGGCGCTCGTCGACGCCGTAGTTGCCGACGAGCGGCGTCGCGAACGCGAGCACCTGGCGCGCGTAGCTCGGGTCGGTGACCGCCTGCTCGTAGCCCGCGGGGGCGGTGGTGAAGCACGCCTCCCCGGCGGCGACGCCGGGTGCGCCGACGGAGCGGCCTGTGAAGACGGTTCCGTCCTCGAGCACGAGGTGAGCGTTCCTTGCCTGCATACTAATCACTCTATATGCATAATACGCATATGGCCATCACGACCACGATCCTCGGCGCGTCCGGGTACTCCGGCCAGGAGACACTCGACCGCGTGCTCGCGCACCCCGGGCTCGAGCTGGTGGCGCTCGGCTCGGACTCCCTCGCCGGGCAGGGGGCGAGCGTGCTCGACCCGCGGCTGAACGGCAGCGTCCCGCCCTTCGTCTCGAACGATGCCGCCCTCGCGGCAGGCGCGGAGCTCGTCTTCTGCTGCTTGGATCACGAGCGAGCGGCACTGCTCGATGCGGCCGCGGACGTGGTCGTCGTCGATCTCTCCGGCGCGCACCGGCTCAACGAGCCGTCGCTGTACGACCAGTGGTACGGCTTCGAGCATCCGCGGCCCTCGACGCTCTCGGAGTGGAGCTACGCGATTCCCGAGCTCTTCCCGCCGACCGGGCCGTTGATCGCGAACCCCGGCTGCTATGCGACCGCGGTGCTGCTCGCGCTCGCGCC
>JANMJY010000024.1:0-1572 GCA_031371615.1 Actinomycetes bacterium
GGCCCGCTCGTAGGCGGCATCGAGTTCCACTTCGGCTTCGCCGTGAGGATCGGCACGTCCGAGTGGTCGGACTTGTTCGGCAAGGCCGGGAAGCTCTGCAGCGTGCAACCTGCGCCCTCGTGCGCCGAGCGCTCGCCACCACCTGCGCCACCGGAGACGAAGACGATCGCGAGCACGATCGCGAGGGCCACGACGCCCGAGCCTGCAATCAGATAGATGAGACGCCGCTGCCGGTCTGCCTTCGCCGGGTCGGTGGGCGAGGAGCGCCGCTGCGGAGCCTGCGGGCGCTTGGGAGGGTTGGGAGCGCGGTCTTTCCTGGCCATCGGCGAGGGATCGTAGCCATTCCGCCCGGACGTCATTGCCGTCCGACGCGATCTCTACCGTTCGTCGGCCATGGTCGTCTACCTTGCTCTGACGCTTTTGGCAATCGCCGCGCTGGCCATCGGCGGCCTTTTCGTAGCCCGTTCCTTACGAGGGCAGGTCGGCGGATCGCTCGCTGAGCTCGGTGGAACGCTGGACACGACGCTGGGCGAGATCGAGTCGAGGCTCGGCCGACGGCTCGGGGAGCTGGACGCTCGAGTCGACCGCCGCTTCGAAGGGCTCGACGGCCGTCTGCTCACGACCCAGAGGAGCGCCGGCGAGACGGCCACGCAAATCGCCGAGAAGCTGGCCCGGGTCGAGCAGGGCACCAAGAGCATGCTCGAACGCGCGAACGACCTGAAACGGCTCGAGCAAGCGCTTCGGCCGCCAAAAGCACGCGGTGGATTCGGTGAGCTCCTGCTCGCCAACCTTCTCGCCGACATCTTGCCGTCGAACGCATACGAGCTGCAGTACGGCTTCGCAGGCGGAGAGCGCGTCGACGCGGTGGTGCGTGTCGAGAAGCTGTTGCCCGTCGACGCGAAGTTCCCGCTCGACAACGTCCACAGAGTCCTCGACGCGGAAGACGACGAGCAGCGCCTGCTCGCCCAGCGTGCACTCAGCCGCGACGTCAAGCTCCATGTCGACGCGATCTCGACCAAGTACATCCGTCCAGGCGAGGGGACCTACGACTTCGCCTTCATGTATCTGCCTGCCGAATCGGTCTACTACGAGATCGCGTGCGGCGGGACGGGCGAGCTGCAGCAATACGCTCTCGGCCGGAGGGTGTTCCCGGTCTCACCGACGACGTTCCACGCATACCTGACGATGATCGTCTTCGGCCTGCGAGGGCTCCAGATCGAGAAGCAGGCCCACGAGGTCATGGCCTACTGCGGGCAGCTCTCCAAGGATTTCGCGCGCTTCAAGACGGACTTCGATGTGATCGGCAAGCACATCGGCAATGCCCAGGGAAAGTACAGTGAGTCGCAACGGTGGCTCGAGCGCTTCGAGGACCGCCTCGAGCGTGCAACCGACGACGTGGATTCCACCGCGGTCGGGGTTGGCGAGCAGCTCCGGGCGATCGACGCGGCCAAGAAGCGCAGCAGCGCGCCGATCCCGTCGACGGGATCGAGATCCTGGCGGTGCTCGACCGCGAGCACGTCGCCGCCGTGAGCGACCGTGAGCCGGACCGCGAGGTCGAGCCCGTCGTCGCGC
>JANMJY010000096.1:0-11125 GCA_031371615.1 Actinomycetes bacterium
CCCGCGGCCCCCCCCCCGGGGACCCCCCCCCCCCCCCCCCGCCGGCCGCAGCGGGTGTACGGTGGGGGGGGCGGCCCCCCCCCCCCCACCGGTTCGGCTACGGAAGCCGCGTGATGCGGTTGAGCGGCGGCGGCGCGATCGCAGCCGGAAGGGCCCGCTCGAAGTACCGCACAGCAGCGTCGAGGTCGACCTCGCCGCCGAGCGGGCTCGTGCATGACTTGAAGACAGCGAAGCCGTCGCCGCCGTCAGCGAGGAAGCTGTTCATAGTCACCCGATAGTTCGCACTCAGATTGAGCGGACGGCGGACACCATCGCCGTTGTCGATCGTGATCGACGCCGGATCGACCTTGCTCCCTACCGGCGCGGACGCGCTGAACGAGTAGCGCAGGCTGTCCGACGGCAGCAGCGTGCGGGCAACCGCGTACTGCTGCTCGAGCAACGCGTCGATCTGCGCGCCGGTGCAGGTCTTGACGACGAGGGTGTTCGAGAACGGCTGTACCGTGAACATCTCGCCGTAGGTCACTTCGCCCGGCTGCTCGCCGCCGCTGATCTGGTTGAAGAGCAGGCCGCCGCGGACGCCGCCCGGGTTCATGAACGCCACGACCGAGCCGCCAAAGTCCGACGCTTTGGTCGCGGCGAGCTGAGCATCGGCGATCACGTCGCCCATCGGCTGTTCACCGGCTGCGTTCTGGCCGGACGGCGTGTCGCGAGCCGACCGGATATCGGCGGTGATCTTCCCGATCACACGGTTCGCGATCGGGTCCGAGAGCGCCTTGTAGCGGGTCAGGATCGCCGTCACGCCCGCATCCTTCGCCACGGTCTGGGTGACGACGTGGTTCTCGGCCGTCGCGGAGACGACGTCATTCGTCGTCCGGTCGATCGTCAGGTCGATCGACGTGATCAGCCGACCGAACGACGAGGCGCTCGTCACGAGCCGGTTGTTGATCGTGCAGATGTAGGGCGCGTGCGTGTGGGCGCTGACGATCACGTCCACTGCGGGATTGAGCCGGTTGACGATGTCGACGAGCTCACGCCCCGAGAAGTTCTCGCACTTGTTGACGTTCTGGAACCCGCCCGAGAACGGCGCGTTCTGGAAACCACCCTGGTGCAGGAGCAGGACGAACGTCTCCACC
This sequence comes from Actinomycetes bacterium, assembly GCA_031371615.1. Lineage (GTDB taxonomy): Bacteria > Actinomycetota > Thermoleophilia > Gaiellales > Gaiellaceae > Gaiellasilicea. Next base: position 1,134 of record JANMJY010000096.1, read on the forward strand.
TGCCGCTGTTGCAGCCGCGGGATGAGGGCGTTGACCGTGTCCGCCTCGTCGAGGAAGTCGAGGCCGGCGACGCCCGTCGGCGTGACGACGAGCGGTGTGCCCTTGAACGTTTCGCCGATGAAGGCGATCTTCTCGCCGGTCGACGTGTTGACGATCCGGTACGACGGCAGAAGCGGGTTGCCCGTGCTCGTGTCGGTCACGTTCGCCGCCAGATACTGGAAGACAGAGCCGTAGAACGGCGTGCCGTCCTGGCAGCCGTCGACCGGATGGCAGCCGTCTGCCCGGGCGGGAACGTACGACGTGCCCTTGTTCGGACCGCCACCGTCGTACGCGAGGTTGCCGTATTGCATCCGCTGCAGCTCGGCTTTGCCCTCGTCGAACTCGTGGTTGCCGACGCCGATCGTGTCGAGGCCAAGGTAGTTCATGACCTCGATCGTCGGCTCGTCGTGGAACAGGCCCGACAGGAGCGGACTGCCGCCGATCAGATCGCCTGCGCTGACGACGTAGGTGTCGAGGTCCTCCGACCCGAGCGCCTTCAGATGCGTACCGAAGTACTCCGCTCCACCCGCCCGCACCGACGCTCCGGTCGTGGGAAGGTTGATGAAGCCCGGTGTGAGTGGTTCCAGGTGGCCGTGGAAATCGTTGAATGCGAGCAGCTTGACATGCGTCAGCTTCTCCTTCTTCGGCCCGTTGTCCGCGAGTGCCGTCGGAGTCGCCACGATCGCGACGGCGAGCGCCACTAGCACCAGCAGTGTCCTTCTCATCTTCATCCCCTACTCCCCTTCACTCTGATTGATGGTCTACAGATTTCCCGCGAGCCGGATCAGCGTCGCTGCCTGGCCGCGGTCATGGACTTGCCGGACTGTGCCTCGACCTGGTTCACGAACGCGTGCAGGTCGGCCTGCTGGTCCTTGCGGTCGGCCTTTTCTCGCCGCCGCGTCGAGCTTCGAGCAGAGCGCGTTCACGATCCCCTGCTTCGAGACGAACACCTTCACGAGCGTGCAGATCGATTCGTAGGTGACGACCGGGGCGAGACCGACCACGACAGCGCGATCAGCGCCGCAACGGCTGTCACAGCCGCAGTCGAAGATGAGACAAGAAAATTCCTCCCCTGACGTAGACCAGCTCCCCCTAAAACGGACTGGCCCACTCGGCCACGCCCGCGGGAACTCTAACCCGTGTTGCAGTCGATGCCAAGCCCCGTACTCGACTTCGTCACCACCTGTAGGCATACTTCGGAACGTCCCGACGACGAAGGAGGTTCGAGCAGATGACAGATTTTGCCCCCTCCGCCCTCAGAGCTCCGCGGCTCTAGGGACGTCGGTCAACTTTCCGGCAGCTCCTGAGCCGCGCAGCGCGCGCTGATTCTCGCGCGCCTGCCCCTACCATCCTCGCTCAAGGAGAGTCGCTTGTACGCACTGCCGGAACTCGGCTGGACTGACAGCCACACAATCGATTTCGAGCCGTACGCCGCCGAGGGCAGAATTCCGGCGCGCGTCGCGGCGCAACACCGGGGCGGCTACGCCGTCTTCTGCGAGCTCGGCGAGCTCCGAGCGGAGACTGCGGGCCGGCTCTCGCACGAGGCAGCCGGCGCGGGCGAGCTGCCCGCCGTCGGCGACTGGGTCGCGATCGCTCCGCGGCCGGAGGAAGGCGCGGCGACGATCCATGCTGTCGTCTCGCGCCGGACGAAGTTCTCCCGCAAGGTCGCGCTCGACGCGTCGGAGGAGCAGGTGCTCGCCGCCAACATCGACGCGGTCTTCCTCGTCATGTCGCTGAACGAGGACTTCAACCTACGGCGCCTGGAGCGGTACGTGACGATGGCGTGGGAAAGCGGCGCCCAGCCGGTGATCGTGCTGACCAAGACCGACCTCTGCCCCGACTACGCGCTCCGCGTGCTCGAGGTCGAGGCGATCGCGTTCGGAATCCCGGTCCACGCGATCTCGAGCCTCACGGGCGACGGCCTCGACCTGATCCGCTCCCACCTCACGCCGGGCCGGACGATCGCGCTACTCGGCTCCTCCGGTGTCGGCAAGTCGACGCTCGTGAACACGCTCGCCGGCGAGGAGCTGCTCGCAACCCAAACGATCCGGGAGAACGACGGCGAGGGCCGGCACACGACCAGGCATCGCCAGCTCGTCCTGCTGCCGGGCGGCGGGCTCGTCGTGGACACGCCCGGGTTGCGCGAGCTCCAGCTCTGGGAGTCGTCTGACGGGCTCTCGGAGACGTTCGCCGACGTCGAGCAACTGGCCGCTCAGTGTCGCTTCTCGGATTGCGCCCACGGGACGGAGCCCGGATGCGCCGTCCAGGCTGCGCTCGCGGACGCGACGCTTCCGTTCGAGCGCTGGGAGAGCTACAAGAAGCTGCAGCGCGAACTCGCGCACCTCGAGCGCCGGCTCGACAAGCGCTTGCAGGCGGAGGAACGCAAGCGCTGGGCGAAGACCGGCGCCGAGGGGCGCGCGAGGATGCTCGCGAAGCGGAGGCGCTAGCCCCCGTTCGCGGCCCCGGGGGTGACGGTAGGGGTGAACGCCCAGTCCGCGGCGTCGTCGTGCGTGTCGGCGCCGTTCGGGATCCGGGCGAGCGAGCCGGGCACGGTGTTCGAGTCGGCGACCGAGGCGGGCAGGGCGTTGCCCTCGACGAGGCTGTAGGTCGCGGAGCCGATCACGGCCGCCGTGATCGGGCCTTCGTACGAGAGCGCGTCGAGCAGGCCGCCGTTGGCCGTATCGACCAGCGCCACGCCATCGGGCGCTCCGTTCTGCGCCTCGGCGGCGACGACGAGGTACTCACCGGCCCCGAGCGTCCCGGTCAGTGACTTGCGCAGGTACTCGCCACCGTCGGCCCCGTCGACGAAGACGATCGCGATCCCGGTGAGCGTGGCCGCGGCGCTGCCGGCGTTGTAGATCTCGACGAAGCCCCCGGAGTCTGCACCGACCTGGTCGTAGTCGATCTCGTTCAGGACGAGCCGGGCGGCGGCGGGTGGCGGCGGTTCGACCCCACCTTCGCAGCTGAGCACGATCGCTCCGTCCACCTCGGTCTCCACCGCCACCGTTCCCGGCTTGTCCTCGGCGGTCCTGCACACGGCGCCGCTCAGGCTCTCGATCGCCGCGATCGTGCCGGCGGCACCGGGCGGGCCTGCGGGGCCTGCCGGTCCGGGGGCTCCGTCCTTGCCGTCTGCGCCATTCGTTCCGGGCGGCCCGGCCGGGCCTTTGACGTTCCAGTTCAACGCCTGCTCGGAGCGCTTGCACGACTTGCCCGCCGACGGGACGAGCAGGTAGCCGGACTTGTGCCGGCAGGCGCGGATCACCGCGTCGCCGCCGGTCTCGAGCCCGGCGGTCGCGCCGGCGGCCAGGACCGCGAGCCCGGCGATGCAAAGCGCCAGCACCTGCAGCGGCGCGCTCTTGAACCGTGACTTCATGTTTCCTCCTTGGAGCGTAGGAGGAGTCGTGATAGCCCCGGGCGCACGCGCCGACCAGTGTCCGAACCGGCCGCACCTGGCCGAAGCGACCGTGCTTGCGCGGCAATTGGCACGCAATCGACACACTCCTGTGATCGAAATCCGGCTCCAGTTCCCCGACCCGCGGCGGCGACTCGCGGCCGTCCGCCTCGCGCACGAGCTCCGCGACCAGCTGCCGCCCGAGTTCACGCGCCGCGGCAGGGGCTGGGAGCTCGCGGGCCCGGCTCCCGACGTGGCGCGGTTCGAGTACCAGCTCGAGCTGATCGACGCGGACGGCAACAGCGAGTGGATCGTCGACCCGGCGAACCCGAGGACGGCGAGCGGCCCCTGGGGCGCCAAGTCCGTCTGGGAGGAGCCGGGCTACCAGCCACCCGGATGGATCGACGCCGAGCCCGTCGGTGAGGCCGAGAGCGTGACGATCCCGAGCCGGATCCTCAAGGCCGACCTGCCGGCCGTGATCTGGGCCCATCCGGACGCGGACGGGGACAGCCCGATGCTCGTCGCGCACGACGGGCCCGAGTACGCCGAGCACGCCGCGCTCCTGACGCTGCTGGGACAGTTGCCGCCGCTGCGCGCGACGCTCCTCGGGCCGACCGACCGCAACGAGACCTACTCGGCGTCTGCGCGCTACGCGCGCGCGCTCGCCGACGAGATCCTGCCGGCGCTCCCGGCCGCGCCGATCCGGCTCGGCCTCGGTGCGAGCCTCGGCGCGCTCGCGCTCTTCCACGCGCACCGCCGCCACCCGGAGAGCTTCGACGCGCTCTTCCTCCAGTCCGGCAGCTTCTTCCGCCGTGCCGACGTCCACGAACGGGGCTTCCCGCGCTACGAACGGATCGCGCGCTTCGTCGGCGGCGTGCACCGCAACCGGCCCGAACGGACGATTCCGATCGTGCTCGGTTGCGGCACGGTCGAGGAGAACCTGCCGGCGAACCGCGCGCTCGAGGCGTCGTTGCGACGCCATGGCTACGACGCGCGCCTGCACGAGTTCCGGGACGGGCACAACTGGGTCGCCTGGCGCGACTCCTTCCACCCCCACTTGCTTAGGCTGCTCCAGAGGACCTGACGTGAACGGCCGCCATACCTCGCTCTGGTCGCCGGCGATCGGCGCCGAAGGCCGCGTGATCGCCTACGGCCATTACGGCCGCCCGCTGCTCGCCTTCCCGTCCCAGGAAGGGCCGCCGTGGCAGTACGAGGAGCGCGGGATGATCGACGCCGTCGCTGACCTGATCGAGGCGGGAAAGGTGAAGGTCTACACCGTCGGCAGCTTCGACAAGGGCAGCTGGTACCGCCACGACCTGCCGCTCGAGGAGCGCGCGCAGCTACACGGCCTCTACGAGGACTGGATCGTCAACCAGGTCGTTCCGTTCGTCCGAGACGACTCCGGTGGAAGCACGGAGGTCATGGTCACCGGCGTCAGCTTCGGCGCGTACCACGCCGCCAACTTCGCGCTCCGCCACGCCGACCTCTTCCCGCTCGCGATCTGCCAAAGCGGCGTCTACGATGTCTCCGTCGTCGGCGGCGGCGACCGCGGCGACGCCGCCTACTTCAACAACCCCGCCGACTACGTCGCGCACCTCGGCGGCGATCACCTCAACTGGCTGCGCGGCCGAGTCAACCTGCTCCTGATCGCCGGCCAGGGCCAGTGGGAGGACACGACCGGCGCACTCGACAGTACGAGGCGGTTCTCGCAGCAGCTCGGCGAGAAAGGGATCCGCCACGAGCTCGACGTCTGGGGCCACGACGTCCCGCACGACTGGCCCGCGTGGCGCGCCCAGATCGCTCATCATCTCCCCCGCTTCGTATGACCACGCGCTCGCACCTGATCGGACTCCTGCTCGGCACCGAGGAGGACTGGCCGGCCGCCTTCGAGCATCTGCTCGGCCGTGTCGGGCCGATCGAGCACGGCGGCGAGAAGCACGAACTGACCTCCGAGCGGATCTTCAACGAGCCCTTCGACCTCCGCTACCGGCCGCGCTACTCGCTCGTGATCGACCGGCTCGGCTGGTGGTACACGGTCCCACGCGAGTGGCTGAAGAAGATCTCGCTGATGGACGACGTCTACCTGCTCAACAACCCGTTCACCTTCCAGGCGATGGAGAAGCACTCGGCGTACTGCGCGATGATGCGGCTCGGGTTGAACGTGCCGGAGACCTGGCTGATCCCGCACAAGCAGCCGCCGGCGAACGAGCGCTTCCAGCCGACCGCGGAGCGTTACAACAATCCGTTCGACCTGGAGGAGATCGCCGGCCGGATCGGCTACCCGCTCTACATGAAGCCGTTCGACGGGGGTCAATGGGTGGGCGTCACGCGGATTCGCGACGCGACCGAACTGCACAACGTCTACGACACGTCCGGCGAGCGATTGATGCACCTGCAGGCCTCAGTCGAGGACTTCGACGTCTTCGCGCGCAGCCTGTCGATCGGCGCCGAGACGATGGTGATGCACTTCGAGCCCGACCGGCCGATGTACGACCGCTATCAGGTCGACCACGATTTCCTCAGCCCCGAGACGGGCGAGGAGGTGGTCACGATCAGCCGCCTCGTGAATGCGTTCTTCCGCTGGGAGTTCAACTCCTGCGAGACGATCGTCAAGGACGGCGTCGCGTCTCCGATCGACTACGCGAATGCCTCGCCGGATGTCGCGCTGACGAGCCTCCACTACTACTTCCCCTGGGCGATGCGCGCGCTCGTGCGCTGGTCGGCCTTCTGCTGCGCCACCGGCCGCCAGATGCGGATCAACCAGTCGACGCGCGACTACTTCGAGATCGGCGACCGCGAGGACCTCTCCTACAAGGAGAAGCTCGCCGGCTACCGGAAGCTCGCCGACGCCTATTTCCAGATCGACGAGTACCAGGCCTTCTGCGCGGAGAGGCTGCCTCATCTCGAGGAGGCGCTCGTCGAGTGGATCGAAGGGCCCGACTTCGACCACCTGCTCGTCGAGACGGTGCGGTCGACCTTCCCGGCACACGAACACGAGTACTTCGTCGGCCACTACCGCGGCCTGCTCGCTGCGTGGGCCGGCGATCAGCGCGGAACCGCGTGAGCGACCACGTGCTCGAGCGGACGCAGGTCGTGTCCGCACCGATCGAGCAGGCGTTCGCGTTCTTCGCCGATGCGCGGAACCTCGAGCGGATCACACCGCCCTGGCTGCGCTTCCGGATCGTCGATGCGCCCGCACAGTTGAGCGCCGGCGCGGCGCTGCGCTACCGGCTGACGCTGTTCGGGATCCCGATCCGCTGGCGCACGGAGATCGTCGCCTGGAACCCGCCGCACGGCTTCACCGACGTGCAGCGGCGCGGCCCGTTCCTGCTCTGGGAGCACACCCACCGGCTGACCCCGGTCGAGGGCGGCACCGAGATCTACGACCACGTCCGCTACCGCTTGTTCCTGGGGCCGCTCGGAACGCTCGTGCGGCGGGCGCTGGTGCGCCGCTGGGTCGAGGGGATCTTCGACTACCGGGCCGAGCACGTGCCCGGCCTGCTCAGGAAAGCGCCTGCCGGGCTGCGTCGTCGAACGGCGTGAGCTCGAAGGGAAAGAGCCCCCGGATCCGCTCCTCCCGCGCGATCGTCGGGTTCCGCAGCCCCTCGATCAGGGGGCGCGCGACCGAGGCGTTGACGGGCGTGACGAGGTTGAGCCACAGCGCGGAGAGATAAGGCGTCAGCACCGCAACCTCGACGATCAGCGGCCTGCGTCCGAGTAGGCCCGCGATCCGCTCGATCATCTGCCGGTACGTCATCACCTCGGGCCCGCCCACGTCGTAGCCCTCGCCGTAGGTGGCCTCGTTCGCGCACACGCCGGCGAGGTAACGGGCGACGTCGTCGAGCGCGATCGGCTGGGTCGGGGTCGAGACCCAGCTCGGCGTGATCATCACCGGCAGCCGCTTGACCAGGCCGAGGATCGTCTCGAAGGCGGCGCTGCCCGCGCCGACGATCATCGCGGCACGCAACGTCGTCACCGGGACTCCCGCCGACGCGAGCCGCTCACCCGTCTCGCGTCGACTGCGCAGGTGAGCGGAGGCGTCCGGACCGTCCGCCCCGAGACCCCCGAGGTAGACGATTTGCTTCACGCCCGCGCGCGCCGCGGCCCGGGCGACGGTCTCCGCCGCAGCGCGGTCCTGCTCCTCGAAGTCGCGCGCTCCGAGCGAGTGGACGAGGTAGTAGACGACCTCCGAGCCCACGAGGGCCGCGTCGACGCCTTCGCCTTTGGCGGCGTCCGCCACGACCCAGCGTGCGCCGGAGTCGTCTTTCGGCGTGCGCGACACGGCCGTCACCTCGTGCTCGGCGAGCAGCGGCAGGAGCGCCCTCCCGACGATGCCGGTCGCTCCGAAGACGGTCACCTTCACGACGGCCGCTTCCGTACGAGCAGGTCGAAGTAACGGCGGCTCACGGCTGCGTGGAACGGGCTCTGCCCCTTGGCGTAGAGCGCACCGGTCCACCACGGCGCGCCGATGCGTGCGGCGAGGCGAGGCAGGTACCCCTCGACGGTCACGCTCAGCTCCTGGCGCTCGCCCGCGGGGGTCTGCGCGAGCGTGACCGACCCCCCGGCGCGAAGGGCGAGCAGGCCACCGCGAATCTCGTGGCGGCAGGAGACGAGATCGTTCTCGAAGGACAGCTCCGGCGGCCCGAACGTGAGCAGCGTCACGCCCCCGAGCAGGCGCAGCAGGCCGCCGCCCCCACTCCAGCTCGCGCGAACGGCTCCTCTGGTGGAGCGGTCGACGGCCTGCCAGTAGGTGACCCCGAGCACGCGGGCACCCGACTCGGACGCCTCGACCGCCGGTTCGTCGACCAGCACACGCTGCCGCGACTCAAAGCCGCCGGCGTCCAGCACACGCTCGGTCGCCTCCCAGCCCGTCATCTGGAGCTCAGCACGCTTCTCATCCGGAGAACCTAGACGACACCGGTAGCCTGGCCGGATGCGAGGCGCCCTAGCGGGAGTCACGGCGGCAGCCGTCTGGATCGCCGCGGAGCCGGTCGCGCGCCGGATCTGCGGCACGCCCTTCACGGACGTCCGCGCTCTCGGCCGCCCGGTCTCGCGCCGTCACTGGCGCGCGGCGGGCACCGCGATTCACCTGGCGAACGGCGCGGCGGCAGGAACCGCGTTCGAGCGTCTCGGCCTGCGCGGCTGGAAAGCGGGCGTGGCGGCCTTCGAAGCCGAGCACCTCGCCACCTGGCCGTTGATGGTCACGATCGAGCGCTGGCATCCCGACTGTCGCAGCGGCGCCTGGCCGCCGCTGCTCCGGAACGGCCGCGTCTTCTTTCAGGAAGCCGTGGTCCATGCGGTCTTCGGCGCGGTGCTGGGCCTGCTCGTGTCTCGCAACGCCGAGAATTCTTAACCGTCTCTGAATCGCAGCGTGCTTGACTTGCCGGAGACCCCGAGCGAGGAGAGCGAGCCGTGAGCGAAGCCACTGTCGAGCAGCAGCGCGAGCTGCTGGAGCAGGCACTGTTCGAGATCAAGCGGGTGATCGCGGGGCAGGACGAGATGCTCGAGCGCGTGCTCGTCTGCCTCCTTGCCGGCGGGCACCTCCTGATCGAGGGCGTTCCTGGCCTCGCGAAGACGCTGACGATCAAGACGACCGCGCAGGTGCTCGGCGGGAGCTTCCAGCGGATCCAGTTCACGCCGGATCTCGTCCCCTCCGATCTCATCGGCACGCGCATCTACCGGCCCTCGAGCGGCGCTTTCGAGACGGAGCTCGGGCCTGTGTTCTGCAACTTCCTGCTCGCGGACGAGATCAACCGCGCTCCGGCGAAGGTGCAATCGGCGCTGCTCGAGGTGATGCAGGAGCGCCAGGTGACGATCGGCCAGGAGTCGCATCCCGTCCCGCAGCCATTCCTCGTCATGGCGACGCAGAATCCGATCGAGTCGGAGGGCACGTATCCCCTCCCTGAAGCCCAGGTCGACCGTTTCATGCTCAAGATCCTGGTCGGGTACCCCGAGCACGACGAGGAGCTGACCGTGGTGCAGCGCTCGCTGATCCCACCGCCGGAGCTGCGCCGCGTGCTCGAGCTCGAGCGGCTGCGCGACCTCCAGGCCGCCACGGTGGCGGTCTACGTCGATCCGGGCATCGTCAGCTACACCGTCCAGCTCGCGACCGCCACGCGCGAGCCCGCCGCCCACGGGCTCTCAGATCTGGCGCCGTTCATCTCCTACGGCGCCAGCCCGCGCGGCCCGATCAGCCTCGTCCAGTCGGCGCGGGCGCTCGCGTTCATCCGCGGCCGCGACTACGTCGTCACCCAGGACATCGCGACGCTCGCGAAGGATGCGCTGCGACACCGGCTCGTGCTCAGCTACCAGGCGCTCGCCGAGCAGGTCGACGCGGACGTGATCCTCGACGCCGTGCTCGAGAAGGTGAGGGCGCCGGAGCTCGAGATCGGCAGGCGGGAAACCGCGGCGTGACGCAGTCATGCCGCCAGGAGGAGGCTCGGGGGAACCGGCCGGTTCCCCCGAGAGAACGCGCCGATGCGCAGCATCGGCGGCGGTGCGGAGGGGGCACGTGGGGGACGCCGGGCGTCCCCCACGCGACCCAGCCGGAGGCGAGGGAGGC
>JANMJY010000104.1:0-15089 GCA_031371615.1 Actinomycetes bacterium
ACGCGACCGAGCCGGAGGCGAGGGAGGCCGCTTGAGGGTGGCGCCCGAGGCGACAGCACGCACACCGGACCGGCCGGGACCCGGCCCGCTGCCCGAGACGCTCCTCCGCGCGCTGGATCTGACGATCGGACGCCGGATCGAGGGGATGCTCGCCGGCGACCACCGCTCCTCGATCCTCGGCGCCGGCAGCGAGCTCGCCCAGGTGCGGCCGTACGTGCCCGGAGACGACGTGCGCCGGATCGAGTGGAACGTGACCGCGCGGACGGGCGAGACGCACGTGCGAGTCGACCTCGCAGAGCGCGTGCTCGTGACCTGGCTCGCCCTCGACGTCTCGGCGTCGATGTCGTTCGGCACCTCCGAGCGCCGGAAGGCGGACGTCGCGGAAGGCGTCGCGCTCGCGCTCGGACACCTCGCGAGCCGCCGCGGCAACAGGCTCGGCCTCGTGGCGTTCGGCGACGGAACCTCGCAAGCGATCCCGCCGCGCCAGGGTCGCGCGGGGATGCTCGGGCTGCTGCTCGCGCTCCGGCGCGAGCCCGTTCTGGACGGCGGCGGCGCGACCTCGCTCGGCGGCGCGCTCCACCTCGTCTCCAAGCTCGCACGGCAGCGCTCGCTCGTCGCGGTCGTCTCCGACTTCCGCGGGCCGCGCGACTGGCGGCCGCCGCTGCTACAGCTCGCCGGCGGCCACGACGTTCTCGCGGTCGAGATCCGCGACCCGCGCGAGGAGACGCTGCCGAACGTAGGCGAGCTGCGGCTCGTCGATCCCGAGACCGGACGGCAGCTGCGCGTCGACACGGCCAGCAGCCGTCTGCGCGAGCGCTTCGCCGCCGCGGCAGCTGCCGAGCGCGCCGAGGTCGCACGCGAGTTGAGCTCGCTCGGCGTCGCGCACGTCGTCCTCTCCACGAAAGGGGACTGGCTGCGGCCGCTCGCCGACCACCTGCGCCGGAAGGGCAGGCGACGGTGAGCTTCGCCTGGCCGCTGATGCTGCTCGCGCTGCTGGCCGTCCCGCTGGCGGTCGCGGGCTACGTCCTCCTCGAGCGGCGCCGGGAACGGCAGGCCGCGGTCTTCGCGAGCCCTGCGCTCGTGCCGAATCTTGTCCCCCGCCGGCCGGGCCGGCTCCGCCACGTCCCCCCTGCGCTGGCGCTGTTGGCGCTCGCCGCACTCGCGACCGGCCTTGCACGGCCGCACGCGACGCTCTCCGTGAAGCAGGAGCAGGCCACGGTGGTGCTGGCGATCGACACGTCACGTTCGATGGTCGCAACCGATGTGCCACCGAGCCGGCTCGCAGTCGCGCAGCAGGCCGTGCGGCGCTTCCTCCAGAGGCTGCCGAAGGGATACCGCGTCGGCATGGTCTCGTTCGCACAGTCAGCGTCGACCGTCCTGCCCGCCACCTCGAACCGCGTCGCCGCCCTCGCGTCGCTGCGGAACCTCCGCACCGGCGACGGCACCGCCCTCGGCGAAGGGATCGCCCGCGCCGTCCAGGTCGCGCAGCGAGTCCCGGCCGAGAAGGGCAAGAAGCCGCCCGCGTCGATCCTCGTCCTCTCGGACGGGGCGCAGACCCAGGGCGTGCTCACACCGCAACAGGCGGCTCAGCGGGCAAGGAAGCTGAGGATTCCGGTCTACACGGTCGCGTTCGGGACCGAACAGGGAGTGGTCGAGGTCAAGGACGAGAACGGGTTCACGCAGCGGGTGACGGTGCCGCCGGACCCGCCGACGCTGCGAAAGGTGGCACAGCTGACAGCCGGCCGCTTCTATGCCGCGCCCGACGGCGACACGCTCAACGCCGTCTACGAGGAGCTCGGCTCGCGGATCGGCAGCGTCAAGGAGGAGCGCGAGATCACCGCAGCGTTCGCCGCGGGCGGCGCGTTGCTGCTGCTTGCCGCCGGCGCCATCTCCGCCGTCGCCTTCGGAAGGCTGCCGTGAAACGCGGGCTCCTGCTCGTGCTCCTGCTCGCCGCCGTCTCGGGCACAGGCCCGTCGGCGGCGGACGCCGGCAGCGAATGCGACGGCCTGGTTGTGTGCATCCCGGTCACGGGGCCGTGGGTGCAGGTGCCCGGTGGCGGCACACCGACCTACTACCAGCTCGCCTGTCCCGGCCGCGGCCAGGTGATCGGCGGCCTCGACGCCGATCGCGCGGGCCCGCTCGAGCTCTCGTTCCTCGGCACGCTCGGCGGGCCGATCGGCCCGGGCACCACGACCGGCCGCGCCGCGGTCTTCGTCGCCCGGACGTCGCGGACGCTCTCCGGCTTCAGACCGCTGCTCGGCTGCATTCCCGGCGGGGGCGGCGGTGGCCGCGGCCGAACCGTGCACGAGCCGACGCGCCGGCTGACCGCAGTCGCGCCACCGGTCGAGGCGACGATCCGGCGCGTCAAGAACGTGCGGCTGAAGGACGTCCAGACGCAGCGCGTCACTCATGCCTGCCTCGCGGGCGAGCGCCTGCTCGCGTTCTCGAGCGCGGTCGCGTTCCGGACCGCGCGGCCGCCCTCGCTCTCCGCGCTCGGCTCCGTGCGGGCGACGTCACGCCGCACTGCAGGCGACCGCATCGTCGTCACCGTTCGCTCGGGGACCGCGAGGCCCAAGTCCGTGCGCGTCGAGCTGCAGATCCACGCGCTCTGCGTGAGAGCACCCAGTTGAGCTTCGCCACGCCGCTGATCCTGCTCGGCCTGCTGCTGCTGCCGCCGCTCGTCCTGCTGTACCGCCGGCTCCAGGCACGGCCGACCAGGTACGCCGTCCGCTACACGAACCTCGACGTGCTGGCCGGGGTCGTCGACAGCACGCGCTCCTGGCGCCGCCACGTCGGCCTCGTGCTCTTCCTGCTCGCGCTCGCCACGCTGCTCGTCGGCTTCGCGCGACCGAGCGTGAACCGCCTCGCCGACCGGGAGGAAGCGACGATCGTGCTCGTGATCGACGTCTCCGGCTCGATGCAGGCCAAGGACGTCGAGCCGACGCGGCTCGAGGCGGCGCAGAAGGTCGTGCGGGAGTTCCTGAAGGGTCTCCCGAAGCGCTTCCAGGTCGGCGTCGTCGCGTTCTCTGAGACCGCCGAGGTCGCCGCGCCCGCGACCGAGGACCGACAGCTCGCGGTCGATGCGATCGACTACCTCTACCCCCAGCGCGGCACGGCGATCGGCGACGGAATCGCGCGCGGCGTCGAGGTCGCGCGGGCTGCGGACGCCGGGCAGAAGGGCACGGAACGCCCGGCAGCCATCCTGCTCCTCTCCGACGGCTCGCAGACCGAGGGCCTGCTGCTCCCCCTGGAGGGCGCTGCGAGAGCCAAGTCCTTCAAGATCCCCGTCTACACGATCGCGCTCGGCACGCCAGAGGGCGTCGTCGAGTTCAACCGCTTCGGCGGCACGCGGATCATTCCGGTGCCGCCCGACCCGGCGACGCTGCGGCAGATCGCCGCGACGACTGGCGGGCGCTTCTACGAGGCCGAGACCGTCGGCGACCTGCGTGAGGCGTACGACAAGATGGGGTCACTCGTGAGCAAGGTCGAGCGCAAGCAGGAGATCACGTACGGGTTCCTTGCGGGCGGGCTCGCGCTCCTGCTCGCCGCGACGGCCATCGGCGTCGTCACCTTCCCGAGACTGCCGTGAGGACGGCAGGAATCGCGGTGGCGGCGCTGGCGCTGGCTGGCTGCAGCGATAGCAGCAGTAAGACGGCCGCGACGACGACCGTGGCGACCACCTCGACGAGGACGGTGACGGAGAGCGTCGCCTCGGCCGAGGCGCCCCCGCCGGACACGTCGGGCTCGCTTGCCGACGCTGTCGCCCGCGTGCTCCCCTCCGTCGTCAGCATTCGCACGAAGACCTTCGGCGGCGGCGCCGGCGAGGCGTCGGGCGTCATTCTCGGCCGCGACGGCCTGATCCTGACGAACAACCACGTCGTCGAGGGGTCGACGAGCGTGTCTGTCTCCTTCAACGACGAGCGCCACACCAAGCCCGTGCCGGGGACGGTGGTCGGGACCGCGCCCGAGCGCGATCTCGCGGTGATCCGGGTGCGGGTGACGGGCCTCGTCCCCGTCCGGCTCGCCCGCTCGTCCGCGCTCAGGCTCGGCGACGCGGTGATCGCGATCGGCTTTCCACTCGGCCTCGGCGGGCCGACGGTCACCTCCGGAATCGTCTCGGGCCTCGACCGGACGATCGACAGCGAGAACGGGACGCTCACGGGCCTGCTCCAGACCGACGCCGCGATCAACCCCGGCAACTCGGGCGGGCCGCTGGTCGATCGCGCCGGACGCCTGGTCGGGATCAACACCGCGGGCGTGCGCGAGGGCAACGCGGAGAACATCGGCTTCGCGATCTCGATCGACGGCGCGCTGCCGGTGATCGACCGGATCCGCAAGCAGACGCCGAGCTCGCAGGCCTGGCTCGGGATCGCGTACAGCTCGGTCGACTCGGAGGCCGCAGCGGTCCAGCTGGGCCTCGACTCCTCGACGCGCGGCGCTGCGGTGACGGTCGTCTACCCGGGCGGGCCGGGAGAGAAGGCCGAGCTTGCCGTCGGTGACGTGATCACGGTCGCCGACGACGTCCCCATCAACTCCGCCGCCGACCTGGCCAGGCTGCTCGCGAAGCGCAAGACCGGAGACGAGGTCGACCTCGAGCTGATCGACAGCCGGGGGCCGCGAATCGTCACGGTGCAGGTTGTCCTGAGGGCGCCTGGAACCAGGCCGTAGCGTCAGGGCTGCAAGAGCTCACGGAGCGCTGCGGGCACGACCACGCTCTCGCTGCGCTTGTAGTCATACGAGACGAGAACGCTCCTCGCCTCGGCGACGACGCGGCCGCCCGAGGCCGTGATCTCGTGCTCGAGGTCGAAGCTCTTGGTGCCGATCCGCGAGCAGCGCGTGCGCACCTCGACCTCCTCGCCCATGCGGAGCTCCGAGCGGAAGTCGATCTCGACGCGGGCGAGGATGAAGTCGAGCAGGTCGCCGAGCACGCCGATCCGCGCCTCCTCCAGGTAGGTCGAGTAGACCGCGTTGTTGACGTGGCCCATCGCGTCGCAGTCGCGGAAGCGGACCCGATCGTTGTGGACCCAGGGGTAGGAGCTCACGCTGCCTTCTACCATCCCTGCGTGGCAGACACGCTCGTCTTCATCCCCGCCTGGAACGAGGAGGGGAACCTCGCTGCCGTCCTCGACGATCTCCACCGCGAACTGCCGGACGTGGACGTCCTCGTCGTCGACGACGGCTCGACGGACCGCACAGCTGCGCTGGCGCGAGAGCGCGGCGCCGAGGTGCTCTCGTTCGGCGAGAACCGCGGCCTGCGCGCCGGGATCGCGGCGGGCTACGGCTGGGCGCTCGAGCACGGCTACGCCTTCTGCGGGCGCGTCGACGCCGATGGGCAGCACCCGGCCCCCGAGTTGCGGCGGCTGCTGGAGCTGGTCCGGTCGGGCGCGTGCGACGTCGCCGTCGGGTCGCGCTTCGTCAGCGGCCCCGGCTACGCGCCATACCGCTACGAGCCGGAAGGCATCCGCCGGCTGGGCACCGGCCTGCTCCGACGCTCGATGCGCGTCGCGCTCGGTCACCCGTTCGCGGACGCGACGAGCGGGTTGTACGCGGCCTCGGCGAAAGCGCTGCCGCTGCTCGCCAGGCCGTACGAGAGCGGCGCGCCCGAGGTCGAGGCCCTGCTGCGGCTGCACGATGCAGGGCTCCGCGTGGAGGAGGTTCCCGTCGACATGCGCGCGCGTGCCGGTGGCGAGTCCAAGCTCCGCGGCAAGAAGGCGCTCGTACTCGTGATCACGGTGATCGGGACGCTCCTCGGCGCGAAGCGCTTCTGGGGCCGCCGACGTGCCTAGATTGGTCGCCGTGCTCGGTTACTCCGGGCGACGAGGCGAAGGCATCCACCCCGTTTGCGCGGCCCGGCTCACCGCCGCCGAGTCGACGGCGGACGGAGTCGACGCGGTCCTGCTCAGCGGCTGGTCGCGGCACCCGGGCCGCCCATCCGAGGCGTCCCTGATGCGGGCCGCGTGGCGAGGACCGGCCGTGCCGCTGCTCGACGACGGCGACGCGCGATCGACTCTCGGGAATGCGCGGGCGGTGGCTGCGGCCGCGAGGGCGATCGGGGCGACGGAGGTCGTCGTCGTCACCTCGTCCTGGCACCGGCGGCGCGCCGCGCTGCTCGTGCGTGCCGCGCTCGGCCCGAGTGTGAGGCTCGAGCTCGTGTCCCCCGACCGCCCGGCCCCGCTACACCTGCTGGGCCGCGAGGTCTTATGCCTGCTCGCGCTGCCGTTCCAGTTGCGCTCGCTCCGTTAAGACATAGGCTCAACCCATGTTTTCGCGCTCTGCTGCGGCTCTCGCGTTGGCCTGCCTCATGGCGCTTGCGTGCGCGGCGAACGCCGGCGCCAAGCCGATCAAACCGACCAAGCCGAAGCCGCGCAAGACCGTGCTCGTCGTCCGCAGCGACGCCCAGTTCGTCGCGGCGGTGAGGTACTTCCGTCACTCGGGCGGGAAGATCGTGCTACGACCGCACCTGTATCGCTGGCTTATCGTCGGGAAGCGGTCGCGGCGGCCGCTCCGCATCGTCGGCATGCGGGGCGTCCGGGTCGAGCACGCGCTCTTCTGGGGTGCACGGAACGTCTCGTTCGGACGCGTCACAATCGCGCCAATCCGCGGCGATGCGCGGGTCACGGTCCGCGGGTCGCGGGACATCGTGCTGCACGACCTCGTCGTCACCGCCCGCGGCACGAGGCGATCGGCGTCGATCCTCGTCGCCAGAGCTCACGGAGTCACCATCCGGCAGAGCAACTTCATGCACTGCGGCGACCGCGCCCGCGCCTTCACCAACTGCGTGACGCTGTACCGCTGGTCGCACCGAGTGCTGATCGAGGACAACCGCTTCCACGACTGCCTCGGCTGCGACTTCATCCACGGGCGCTTCGGCACGCACCTGACGATTCGGCGCAACTCGTTCGACCGCTCGCTGCCGTGCCACCTGAACACGTACCGGTGCGGGCACCAGGACCTTGTCCAGCTCTTCGCGGGCCGCCATCTTCGGATCGCCGGCAATCGCTTCGGTGTCTACAAGAACGGTGGCGCCCAGCTGTACCTGACGAACAACGTCGACTACGCGACGGTCGTCAACAACGTCTTCGCCGCCACCGATCCGCGGCTTCCCGCCTACCGCGCCCACATGGGGATCGTGGTCGGCAGCAACGCCTCGCGGCGCCTCCCGCACTACGCCAAGATCGTCAACAACACGATTCTCTCGGGTGCGCTGCGCCGCGATGGGTACGCCGGGTCGATCCGGATGAGCTCGAGATACGGCAGCGTCCCGCGCTGGATGCGGCCGATCATCGCGAACAACGTGATCGCCTTGCTCGAGATGCCAGCGCGCGTGTGCAACG
This sequence comes from Actinomycetes bacterium, assembly GCA_031371615.1. Classification (GTDB taxonomy): domain Bacteria; phylum Actinomycetota; class Thermoleophilia; order Gaiellales; family Gaiellaceae; genus Gaiellasilicea. The sequence continues at coordinate 7,335 of JANMJY010000104.1, forward strand.
GCTCGCAGCGGTTCATCGCCAACGTCGTCGTCCGCGGGTACACGTGCTCGGGGGCGGATCTGACCGGGTCGCCCGACCTCGACGGGCGCGGGCGGCCACGGTCGACCTCAGCGGTGATCGACAGCGCGAACGCGCACTACGCCCCGACCCTCGACGCGACGGGACACCGGCGGATCGGTCGGCCCGACATCGGCGCCTTCGAGTACGAGAGAGGCTGAGGCGTGGCCGACCCGCTCGTCAAGGAGTCCCAGAAGCTCTACCGGCTTCCGCTGGCGGAGTTCACGGCCGCGCGCAACGCGCGCGCAAAGACGCTGAAGCAGGACGATCCGGAGCTCGCCGCCGCGGTGGCCGGCCTGCCGAAGCCCAGCGTCGCAGCCGCCGCGCTGAACGACCTCGCCCGCGACGACCCGTCGGAGGTGCGGGCGCTGATCCAGTCCGGGAAGCGGCTGCGGCAGGCCCAGGAAGCGGCCGTCTCCGGCAAGAAGGGCGCCGACCTAAACGCGGCCGTCCAGGAGCACCGTGCCGCGCTCGACCGCATCCAGCGCGACCTGCGCCGGCGCAAGCTGAGCGGCCCCACGGTCGAGAAGGCGATGCAGACCTTGCGCGTCACCTCGGTCGATCCCGAGCTGCAGCCCCTGCTCGAGCGCGGGATCCTGCACGAGGATCTGACCGCGTCCGGCTTCGGGCTCGATCCCGACCTGGTGCCGGTTGTGAAGGGCATTCCGAAGGCCGTACCGAAGCCGAAGCCCGATCCGAAGCCCGATCCGAGGCTCCGCGCGAAGCTGAAGTCCGCGGAGGCCGAGCTCGCGAAGGCGAAACGGCGGGCCGCGGCGGCGCTGAGCGCCCTCGAGCGCGCGAAGCAGGAGGTCGAGCAAGCCCGGCGAGCCGTGGACGAGGCCGGCTGAGCTCTAGCTGCGCGACTCGAACGCGGCCTTCAGAGCCTCGGCCGAGGCGCCGCGGGACGTATACGTCGACGTGCCGTCGGCAAGCAGCTCGCGCACGCCCTCGAGCAGCGCTCCGTACGCCGCGTTGGCCAGCGAGCCTCCCGTCGAGACCCGACGCACGCCGACGGTCGCCAGCTCGGCGACGGTCGGCCCGGTTCGCAGCGCGAGGACGATCATGGGAATTCCGACCGCCTTGACGACAGCAGCGATCTGATCGAGGTCGTGGAGGCCGGGCGCGTAGACCGCGTCCGCCCCGGCGTCGCGGTAGGCGATCAGGCGCGCGATCGTGTCGTCGAGGTCGTCGACGCCGCGGATGTGGTTCTCGGCCCGGCCGGTGAGCACCATCGGCTCGGCCAGGCCGTGGGCGGCCTGCGCCGCAACGGCCACACGCTCCGCAGCGGCCTCCACGTGGTCGATGCGACCGGTAGCCGGGTCGTAGTCCTCGATCGAGAACCCCGCCGCGCCGGCGTCGGCAAGGAGGGCAACCGTCTCGGCCACACCGCCGGGATCGTCCGGGTAGCAGCGCTCGCTGTCGACGTTGAGCGGCAGCGGCGTAGCCTCCGCCAGGAGCGACACGTGCGCGACGAGCTCGTCGCGAGACACGGCCTGATCCAGCTTGCCGAGCGACCAGGCGAGCCCCGCGCTCGTCGTCGCGAGCGCCTCGAAGCCGAGCGAGGCGAGCAGCCGAGCGGAGCCCACGTCCCACGGGTTCGGCATCACGAACAATTGCTTCTGGGCGTGCAGGTCGCGAAAGCGGGCACGACGATCGGCGACGGTCACGCTTCCGCGCCCTGCTCCCGCTGCGCGGCGGCATCGACGTACGTGGCCGGGAAGTTGCCCGCCGTCGTCCAGCCGCCGTCCACGTAGAGCAGCTGACCCGTCACGAACGCGGACTCGTCCGAGGCGAAGAAGACCGTCGGGCCGACCATGTCCTCCGGCTCCGCGATCCGGCCCAGGGGGATCAGCGGCGCCCACTTCTCCGCGTAGTCGGGATCGTCGACGAGGTTGCGCTCCACGTTCGTCGCCCCCGGTGCAAACGAGTTGACACGGATCCCATCCGGCGCGAGCTCCACGGCGAGCTGGATCGTCAGCGCGTTGATGCCGCCCTTGCTCGCCGCGTACGGCGTCATGTTCTTCATCCCGCGCGCGGCGACGACCGTCGATACGTTGACGATCGAACCACCGCCGGAGCCCCGCATCAGCCGCGCCGCCTCCACCGAGCAGAAGAAGGTGCCCTTGAGGTTGGTGTCGATCACCCGGTTCCACGTCTCCTCGCTCGGCTCGAGCACGTTCGTCCACCCGACGATCCCGGCGCAGTTGACGAGCACGTCGAGCCGGTCGAGCCGGGAGAACATGTCCCGGATCCCGGCTGGGTCGGAGACGTCGCATGCCAGCGCGAGGCCCCGGCGTTCGGCGGGCAACTCGGCGAGCACTGCGGCCGGCTCCTCGAGATCGTTCACGTGAACCAGCGCGCCCTCGGCGGCGAGGCCGAGGGCGAGCACACGGCCGATTCCGCTCGCTGCGCCCGTGACGAGCGCGACCTTTCCGTCGAGCCTCATTGGGTCACCGCCCCGCGCGACGCAGACGAGACGCTGCCCGCGTACTTCGCGAGCACGCCGCGGGTGACGCGCGGCGTCGGCGGGCGCCAGTCGGCGAGGCGCGCGGCGATCTCCTCGCTCGTCAACGCGACGTCGAGCCGCCGCGTGTCGACGTCGATCGTGATCTCATCACCGTCGCGCACGATGGCGATCGGCCCGCCGCGGACGGCCTCCGGCGAGACATGCCCGATCATCAAACCGCGGGTCGCGCCGCTGAACCGGCCGTCGGTTACGAGCGTGACCGAGTCGCCGAGCCCGCGACCGACGATCGCCGACGTGATCGAGAGCATCTCGGGCATGCCCGGCGCTCCGGCGGGGCCCTCGTTGCGCAGGACGACCACCTCCCCGGGCTGGACGACCCCGTCGTACACCGCAGCCTTGCACGCGGCCTCCGAGTCGAAGACGCGCGCCGGCCCGGTGTGCACCGGTCGCTCGTGCCCGGCGAGCTTCACCACCGCGCCGTCGGGAGCGAGATTGCCGCGCAGGACGCGGAGCGCGCCGCCCGGCTTGAACGGTTTGTCGATCGGCGCGACGACCTCGCCGTCCGGGTCGGGGGCCGCGGCCGCGTGCTGGGCGAGCGTCCGGCCGTCGACGGTAGCCGCGTCGCCGTGCAGATGGCCGAGCAGCTGCTTCATCACCGCAGCCGTGCCGCCGACGCGGTGGAGGTCGCCGGCGACGTAGCGCCCGCCCGGCGTCAGGCTCGTGACGACCGGCGTCGCCGCCGAGAGCCGGTCGAAGTCTTCGAGCTGCAGCTCGACACCGGCCTCGTCGGCGATCGCGAGCAGGTGGAGGACGCCGTTCGTCGAGCCGCCGGTGCCGGTGACGCCGACGATCGCGTTCTCGAGCGCCGCGCGCGTGACGAGGCTGCGGGGTCGGACGTCGCGCTCGATCACGTCGAGGACGAGCCGGCCGGCGGCCTCGGCCGCGTCCGCCTTCGCAGGATCCATCGCGGTGATGCTGCCGAGCCCGATCGGGCCGAGCCCGAGGAAGTCGACGGCGACCGCCATCGTGTTCGCGGTGAAGTGCCCGGTACAGGCGCCGAACCCGGGGCACGCGTTGCGCTCGATCCCGTCGAGCTCCTCGTCCGAGATGACGCCGCCCTCGTGCGCTCCCACGGCTTCCCAGACGTCCTGGATCGTCACGGCCGAACCGTGGTACGGGCCCGCGGCCATCGCCCCGGAGTAGAGGACGAGTCCGGGCACGTCCAGACGCAGCATCGCCATCACCGCTCCGGGCGCCGTCTTGTCGCAGCCGACGAGGCAGACGAGGCCGTCGAAGGGCTGGCTGCGGCCGACGAGCTCGATCGAGTCCGCGATCACCTCCCGGCTCACGAGCGAGGCGCGCATGCCGGGCGTGCCCTGGGTCAGGTTGTCGGACACGGCGATCGTGTTGAACTCGAGCGGTGTCCCACCGGCCGCGCGCACGCCGGTGGCGACGTGCTCGGCGAGGTCGCGCTGACCGAGGTTGCACGGCATCGTGCCCGTCCAGGTCGTCGCGATCCCCACCAGCGGGCGGCCCAGATCGTGCTCGTCGAGCCCCATCGCGCGAAGGTGCGCGCGGGCACCGGCGCGCCGCGGATTCGTAGCGAGATCATCGTTCGCGAGCGGGCGCTCCACGCGACGATCCTATTCGCGTACAGTCGCGCGATGATCGAACTACCCCAGAAGATCGTCTGCGTCGGCCTCAACTACCGCGATCACGCCGAGGAGCAGGGCGTCGAGCTCCCGGAGCGCCCGTTGCTGTTCGCGAAGTGGCCGAACACGTTGATCGCCTCGGGCGACCCGATCCGCATCCCGGCGATCTGCAAGAACCCGGACTACGAGGCCGAGCTCGGCGTCGTCATCGGCCGTCGCGCGAGCGGAGTCGCGGTCGACGACGCGCTGGACTTCGTGCGCGGCTACGTCGTCGCGAACGACGTCTCGGGGCGCGACCTCCAGTTCTCGGACGGTCAGTGGGTGCGCGGAAAGTCGCTCGACACCTTCCTGCCGGTGAGCAAGCTCGTGCCGGCGAGCGAGGTGACCGACCCGCAGGCGCTGCCGATCCGCGCGATTCTGAACGGCGAGACGATGCAGGACTCGAACACGTCGAATCAGATCTTCGGCGTCGCCGAGGTGGTCGCGTTCATCTCGCAGGCGATCACGCTCGAGCCGGGTGACCTGATCATCACCGGCACGCCTGCCGGCGTCGGCGCGTTCCGGAAGCCGCCGGTGTGGCTGCAACCCGGTGACGAGATCACGATCGAGATCGACGGCCTCGGCTCGATCACCAACCCCGTCACCGCCGCGTAACCCACCGAGAGGAGCTGCATGTCATTCGTGCTCGTGGTGCGCATGAAGGTCGCCGAGGGAAACGAGGCGCGGGCCGCAGAGCTGATCCCCGAGCTGGCGAAGGCGAGCCGGGAGGAGCCGGGCTGCGAGCTCTACATCCCATGCCTCGACCCCGAGGACGAGCGCTCCTACCTCTTCTACGAGCAGTACACGGACAAGGCGGCCTTCGAGGAGCACGGCGCAAGCGAGCACTTCCAGCGTCTCGCGGCGGGTGAGCTGTTCGGCCTGACGGAGTCGCGCGAGCGCACGTTCTACGACACCGTCGTGGATTGAGGCGGGGCGCACTTCTCGCAGCGCTCTTCCTCGGGGCCCTCGCGCTGCGGCCGCAGCTCGTCGGGATCGGTCCGCTGATCCCGGCCATCCAGCTCGATCTCAAGACCTCGCACGCGGTCGCCGGCCTGCTCGGGACGATTCCCGTCCTCTGCATGGGCCTGTTCGCGCCTCCGGCTGCGTTCCTCTCCCGGCGGCTCGGCTCGCGGCACGCCCTCGCGGCGGCGCTCGCGCTGGTCGGCGTCTTCGGGGTCGCGCGGGCAGTCGCTCCCGGAGTGGCGTTGCTGATCCTGCTGACGATCCCGGTCGGCGTCGGCATGGGCCTCGGCAACGCGCTGATGCCCGTCGGCGTCAAGGAGCGGTTCGCCGACCGTCCTGTGTTCGCGACGGGCGTCTATGCGGCCGGGATCAACGTCGGCGCCACCGTCTCTTCGGCGAGCGCCGTCCCGCTCGAGCACACGCTCGGGGACTGGCGCGACCCGCTGCTCGTCTTCTCCGCGGTGACAGTCGGGCTGTTCGTCCTCTGGCTCGTGCTCACTCGCGTCGAGCGCGGCGGACACGTGGCTGCCTCCACGCCGCGGCCGCTCGCACTTCCCTGGCGCAGCTCGCTCGGCTGGCGGCTCGTCGGCGCGTTCTTCTTCATGTCCGCGACGTACTACGGCCTCAACGCGTGGCTGCCGGACGTCTACGTCGAGCGCGGCTGGAGCGAGGGAAAAGCCGGCGCGCTGCTCGCCGTGCTGAACGGGACGCAGATCGTCGCGGGGCTAGCCGTCGCCTGGCTCGCCGACCACATGTGGTCGCGGCGCGCGTGGATGACGGGCTGCTCCGGCCTGGGCTTTCTGTCAATGCTCGGCGTCGTGCTGCTCCCGGGCGGCGGCTTCCTCTGGGCGTTCCTGCTCGGAGCGACGATCGGCCCGCTGTTCTCGCTGACGATGGCGCTGCCGCTCGACATCGGGCACGGCCCGGCCGAGGTGGCGGCCTACACCGGCCTGATGCTCGGCGCCGGCTACTCGCTGTCGGCGATGTCGCCGTTCGCGCTCGGCGCGATCCGGGACGCCAGCAGCGGCTACGGCGTCGTGCTCTGGGTGCTCGTCGGCCTGACCGCAGCGCTCTTCACAGTCGACTCCTCGCTCACGTCGGCCAGGCTGTTAGCCGGACGTCACGGGTCGATATAGACGGTGACGGTCTCCGTATAGAACTCGATCGCGGCGCGTCCCTGCTCGTGCGGTCCGAAGCCGCTCGACTTGATCCCGCCGAACGGGACGTGGACGTCGGCGCCAGCGGTCTGCGAGTTGACGTGGAGGAGGCCGGCCTGTGCCTCGTTCTGGAAGCGGGTCGCGTCGGCGAGGCTCGACGTGAAGATCGCCGCCGAGAGGCCGAACTCCGTTGCGTTGGCGCGGCGCATGGCCTCGTCGAGCGTCGAGTAGCGGTAGAGCGATGTCACCGGGCCGAAGACTTCCTCGCAGGAGAGGAACGCGTCGTCGGCCACGCCCTCGAAGACGGTCGGTGGGATCAGGTACGCCTCGTCGTCCTCGCGCTCGCCGCCCGTGAGCACGGTGCCGCCCTGCTCCTTGCCGCGCTCGATCGCCGCGGTGATCTCGTCGAACTGCGTCTCGTTGACGATCGGGCCGACCTCGACGTCGGGGTCGAGGGGGTCGCCGACCTTGCCGCGCTCGACCCGGGCGAGCAGCTGCTCCTTGAACGCGTCGTAGACCTCGTCCTGGATGTAGATTCGGCGCGTCGCCGTGCACTTCTGGCCGGCCGACCAGAAGGCGCCCGCGTACGAGGCCTCGACGGCTCGACCGAGATCGGCGTCGGCCGTCACGATCAGCGGGTTGTGGCCGCCCAGCTCGAGCTGGACGCGCTTGCCGAGCTTGGTCGCCTCGTCACGCACGGAGTGGCCGGTGGCGACGGAACCGGTAAAGGAGATCGCGCGAACGCGCGGGTCGGAGACAAGCGCTGCGCCGGCGGTGGATCCGCGACCTGTGAGGACGTTGAGCACGCCCGCGGGCAGCTCGGCTTCCGCGAACGCCTCGGCGACGTGCAGGCCCGTGCGGGGCGCCTCGTAGGCGAGCTTGAGGACGACGGTGTTGCCGTAGATCAGCGCCGGCGCGAGCTTCCAGACCGGAATCGCGATCGGGAAGTTCCAGGGCGTGATCAGCGCCACGACGCCGACCGGCCGCCGCCGAGTCGACACCTGGGCGCCCGTGGCGGCCTGCTCGAAGTGCTCGCCGACCGAGCGGAACGCCTCGCTCGCCGCGAAGCGCAGGATCTGCGCGGCGCGTCCAGCTTCGCCGCGCGCCTCGCGCAGCGGCTTGCCCATCTCGGTCGTCATGTCGCGCGCGACCTGCTCGGTGCGCGCCTCGAGGATCGAAGCGGCCGCGTTCAGATACGCCGCGCGCCGCGCCATCGGCAGCGCCGACCACTCCGCGAAGGCGGCTTCGGCTGCCGCGACCGCAGCCTCGGCATCCGCCTGCCATCTCGATGCCCTGCGCCAACCGCTCGGTGTTGGTGACGAACACGTCGTCGCCCACGAGCTGGCAGCGGTCGCCGACCGTCTCCGTGAGGAGCTTCCATCCGTCCCAATCGTCCTCGGCCATCCCATCTTCGATCGAC
>JANMJY010000135.1:0-13001 GCA_031371615.1 Actinomycetes bacterium
GGCGCACGTCGAGCTCGATCCCTGGGCGGACTACGCGATGCGCTGCGAGCTCGACGGCGGTCCCGCAGCCGGGCCGGGCATCGGCTGCGTGCTGCGCGGCGAGCTCTCGGTCGACGGCGAGCTCGTGCAGCCGTTCGGCGCTTTCGTCGAGCCTGCCGAGATCTCCGGGCGCGGCTCGTTCGTCCGCGTCGTGCTCGTCCGGGCCGAGGAATCGACAGGCGAGGCGCTCGCCCAGGGGTCGCTGCACCTATGAGGCTCCTGCTCGCCGTGTTCGTCGCGCTCGCGCTCGCCGGCTGCGGCTCGGAGAACGGCAGCAACGAAGCCGCCTCGACGCAGCCGACGATCGTGACCCAGACGGTCACTGAGACAGAGACTGTCACGCAGGCGCCCGAGGTGACGTGCTCGACCGCAGGGCTGCGGCTGACACTGCCAGAGCAGGATCTCCCACCGGCGGTCGCCGACGTGCGCAAGCGCGTCTTCGACGCCGCCATCGCCTGTGACTACGACACGCTCGAGCAGATCGCGCTGGAGCAGGGCGAGGGCTTCACGTTCAGCTACGGCAGCGGGACGGACGCGTCCGAGCACTGGCGCAGCGTCGAGGAGACGGGGACGGAGCGGCCGCTGCCGATGCTCGCGCTCGCCACGATCCTGACGATCCCACACAGCCGCAACGAGACGGGCTCGTACGCCTGGCCGTCCGCCTACGAGGAAACGCCGACCGACGAGGACTGGCAGGCGGTCGTCGACGCGGGCCTCTACACCCAGGCCGAGGTCGAGCAGATGCAGGGGCCGACGAGCACCGGCTATCTCGGCTACCGGACCGCGATCACCCCCGACGGTGACTGGCAGTTCTTCGTCGCGGGCGACTAGCGTCTAGAAGTACTTGACGAACTTCGCGCCGTGGCCGCACTGGCTGTGCTTGACGCCGCAGTTGCGGCAGTCCCAGTGCTCCCACACGATCCACTTCAGGTGCTGAAGCTCGAGCGCGATCAGCACCACACACCACAGCAAAATCTGTCCGTCGTTCATCTGACCATGTTCTCGGCCGAGGCGGGTGCTGCGCAATGGGCCGTGGGACGGGTCTTAGCGGGCCGAGGGTCCTAGTCGATCCGCTCGTACGCGGGCAGAGTCAGGAACTCGACGAACTCCTCGCCCAACGCTACCTGCTCGAAGAGCCCGCGCGCCTCGTCGTATCCAGCTCCGAGCTTCTCGACTTCTTCCTCGATCGCGCGCACCACGTCGGCGCGCTCCACCCTGCCGTGCCGGAGCCACTGCCAGACCTGGGAGCGCGAGATCTCGGAGGTCGCCGCGTCTTCCATCAGGTTGAAGATCGCCACCGCTCCGGAGCCCTGCAGCCACGCGGCCAGGTACTGGATCCCAACTGAGACGTTGTTGCGCAGGCCCTCGTCGGTGATCTCGCCCGGTGTGGCGGCGACGTTCAGGAGGTCTGCCGCGGTCGAGTCGACGTCGTCGCGCCGGCGCTCGACCTGATTCGGGCGCTCCCCGAGGACTCCGTCGAAGATCTCCATCGCGACCGGGACAAGATCGGGGTGGGCGACCCACGTGCCGTCGAACCCCTGGTTCGCCTCGCGGTTCTTGTCTTCCCGAACTTTCGTCATCGCGAGCTCGTTGACCTCGGGATCGCGCCGCGAGGGGATGAAGGCCGCCATCCCGCCCATCGCGTGGGCGCCGCGCGCGTGGCAGGTCTTGACGAGCAGGTCGGTGTAGGCCCGCATGAACGGCACGGCCATCGTCACGGCGGCGCGGTCGGGGAGCACGAACTCGGGCCGGTGGCCGAGCTTCTTGATCACGCTGAAGATGTAGTCCCAGCGACCCGCATTCAGGCCGGCCGAGTGCTCGCGGAGCTCGTAGAGGATCTCGTCCATCTCGAACGCGGCGAGGATCGTCTCGATCAGGACGGTGGCCTTGATCGTCCCCTGCGGCACGCCGAGCTCGTCCTGCGCCCAGACGAAGACGTCGTTCCAGAGCCGTGCTTCGAGGTGCGACTCGAGCTTGGGCAGGTAGAACCAGGTGCCGCCGCGTGCGTGGTTTCGGAAAAAGTAGAGGCCGAAGTCGTACAGGCTCGCGGACATCGGCGCGCCGTCGACCAGGAAGTGACGCTCCTCGAGGTGCCAGCCGCGCGGCCGCACGAGCAGGGTCGCGACCTCGTCGTTCAGCGCGTACTGCTTCTCGCCCCCGGCTTCCAAAGGCACTGTCAGCGTGATCGTGCGTTCCAGCGCGTCCGTCAGGTTCACCTGGCCCTCGATGCAGTTGGCCCACGTCGGCGAGTTCGAGTCCTCGAAGTCGGCCATGAACATCTTCGCGCCGGAGTTGAGGGCATTGATCACCATCTTCCGGTCGACGGGCCCCGTGATCTCGACGCGGCGGTCCTGCAGCTCCGGCGGCCCCGGTGCCACCTGCCAGTCGCCGTCCCGGACGCTCTTCGTCTCGGGCAGGAAGTCGGGGAGCTCGCCACCTCGAAGCCGCTTTGCCCGCTCGTGCCGGGCGGCCAGCAGCTCCTCGCGCCGAGGCCCGAAGCGGCGCTGCAGGCGCGTCAGGAAGTCGACGGCGTCAGGCGTGAGGACGGCGGACGAGTCCATGGCGCAGCTTAGAGCGTGCTTCCATCCCGACGCGTGGCTGAGTACGCTGCGGCAAGTGTCGCGCCTCGTTTCCGTCGCGGTCGCGCTGTTCGCGATCGTCGTCTTCGTTCCGGGCGCAGTGTCGTCATCGGTGAGCGTTCGCCTGCAGGACGTCGCCGGGCAGGTCGGGCTCGACTTCCGTCAGGGGGCTTTCCGCTTCGGGGTGTCGGCGGATCCGGTGTCGATGATGGGCAGCGGGCTCTGCTGGCTCGACTACGACCGCGACGGTTGGGTCGACCTGTTCGTCGTCAACTCCTACTCGGACGACGACACGCAACGCTGGCAGAAGCAAGGCGGCCTGCCGCGGAGCGCCCTCTTTCGCAACGTGAAGGGGAAGTTCGTCGACGTCACCCGCCGCACCGGCGCGGGGCTGGCCCTTCGCGGCACGGGCTGCGTCGCCGCCGATCTCAACCTCGACGGCGATTCGGACCTCTATGTGACGGCGGCCGGAACGAGTGCGCTGCTCTGGAACAACGGCAACGGCACGTTCCGCGAGGGCGCCGCTGCCGCCGGCGTCGCCGCCTCCGGCTGGCATACGTCGGCCGCTGCCGGAGACGCGAACGGCGATGGGCGGCCCGACCTCTTCGTTGGCGGCTACACCGACCTGAACGCACCGATACTCGGCTCCAGCTCCGGCTTCCCGGGCGATCACGAAGGCGTTCGCGACCTCCTCTACTTGAACCTGGGTCGTGGACGCTTCCGCGAAGTCGGGCGTCAGGCAGGCCTGGAGACGGCGCGCTTCGACCACACGCTCGGAGCCGTCTTCTCCGACCTCGATCGCGACGGCCGGCTCGATCTGTACGTGGCGAACGACGAGGACCCGAACCGGCTCTACGAGAACGTTGCCTGGCCGGGCGGCGTCAGGACGGATCCGGCCCGGCTCGGCTTCCGTTTCGAGGAGCGCGCCGCGAGCGCGGGCGCCGCCGATCCGAACGCGGGCATGGGCATCGCGAACGCGGACGCCGACGGAGACGGGCTACCCGACCTCTTCGTCAGCAACTCCCGCGGCCAGCAGCACGCGGTCCTGAACGGCCTGCCGCCGGGAAAGAACGGTGCGTCGTTCGCCGACGGACGGGCCGGCTTCGCGGCCGCGTTCGGCCACTCCTTCACCGGCTGGGGCGTGAGCTGGGCCGACCTCGACCTCGACGGCGATCCCGACCTCGTGCTCGCCAACGGGTCTATCCCCGTCAGGAACCTCGCCCGGGACGTCCAGCCGATTCAGGTGCTGGAGAACGGGGCCGCCCAGGGGGCGCCGCGGACGTTCTCCGACGCCGGCTTGAGCGGGCTACCGCTCGTGATCGGCCGTGGTCTCGCCACCGCCGACTACGACAACGACGGTCGCCTCGACGTCGCGATCAACTCGGTCGGCGGCCGGCTGATCCTGCTCAAGAGCACGGCGGCGACGGGCAACTGGCTCGAGGTGGCTCTCACCGGGTTCCATCCCGGCGCCCGGGTGACGGCCGTGCTGCCGGACGGCCGGCGCCTCGTCCGCGAGGTGCAGGCGGGCAGCAGCTACCTCTCCTCCGAGGATCCCCGCGTCCACTTCGGGCTTGGCCAGGCGACGACCGTGACCGAGCTGATCGTCCGCTTCCCGAGCGGCCGCGAGACGCGTCTCGGCGGCCTTGCGGCCAACCGGGTGGTCACCGTCCGCGAGGAGCCGTGGCGGCTCACGGGTTGCGTGCCGGCCCTCCGCGGACGCTCCGTTGCACGCGTCTGGGACGAGGCTGTGCTGGACGCGATCCGGCGAGACATCCCCGCTCCCACGACGCACGCCCGCAACCTCTTCCACCTCTCGGCAGCGATGTGGGACGCGTGGGCCGCCTACGACCCCACGGCCGACGGCTACTTCGTGCACGAGAAGGCCAGGGCGGCCGACGTGCAGGCCGCGCGGGAGACGGCGATCAGCTATGCCGCCTACCGCGTCCTCCTCTGGCGCTACGCACAGGGAGCGGGACTGCAGACGACGTTCGACGCGCTGACGGCCACGATGACGTCTCTCTGCCTCAGCCCCGGGTTTGCGAGCGACAAGGGCGACTCTCCGGCGGCGCTCGGAAACCGAATCGCAGCAGCCGTGATCAAGGCGGGGCTCGCCGACGGCTCGCTCGAGCGGCAGCACTACGCAGACACGACCTACCGGGCAGTGAACGAGCCGCTGATCGTGGCTCAGCCGGGAACGGCGATGCACGATCCGGTCTTCTGGCAGCCGCTCGCGCTCGATCAGATCATCGCCCAGAACGGTCTCGCCGTCCCCGGGCGCGTGCAGTCGTTCATCGGCGCCGGCTGGGGCCACGTGCGCAGCTTCGCGCTGCCCGTCTCCAAGAAGGGCCTTCCGATCGACCCCGGCAAGCCGCCGTTCGGCACCGCCGAGACTGCGTCGTACAAGCAGCAGGCCGTCGGCGTGATCCGGGCCAGCACCGAGCTGGACGCGAGCGACGGGACGACGATCGACATCGGCCCGGGCGCCCGCGGCGACAACCCCCTCGGCACGAACGGAGGCAACGGGTACGAGCTCAACCCGGTCACCGGGAAGCCGTACGCGCCGAACATCGTCCGCCGCGCGGACTTCGCGCGCATCGTGTCCGAGTTCTGGGCGGACGGCCCCACCTCGGAGACACCGCCCGGGCACTGGAACGTGATCGCGAACGCCGTCTCCGACTCGGCGCTCCTGGCAGCGCGGATTGGTCCCGCAGCCGCGGACCGGTTGAAGTGGGACGTCCGTCTCTACCTGGCGCTCAACGGCGCCGTGCACGACGCCGCGATCGCCGCCTGGGGGATCAAGCGGGAGTACAACGCCGTGCGCCCGATCTCGATGATCCGCTACCTCGCCGGTCAGGGCCAGTCGACCGATCCGAGCGGGCCTTCGTACAGCCGGGAAGGGCTCCCGCTCGTCCCCGGCCTGATCGAGGTCGTCACGGCCGCGTCGAGCGCCCCCGGCCAGCGGCACGCCGCGCTGGCGGGGCACGTCGGTGAGATCGCCGTGCGCTACTGGCGCGGCAAGGCCGGCGTCGGCTGGGGCCTCGGCGTCAATTGGTCGACCTACCAGCGCCCGACGTTCGTCACGCCCGCCTTCCCCGGCTTCGTCTCCGGCCACAGCACCTTCAGCCGGGCGGCGGCCGAGGTGCTGACCGGGATCACCGGCAGCCCGTACTTCCCCGGCGGCCTCTTCGAGGAGACGCTGGCGCCCGGGTCCCTGAAGCTCGAGCAAGGCCCGAGTGCGCCGGTGAAGCTCCAGTCGGCGACCTACTACGACGCCGCCGATCAGGCCGGCATCTCGCGCATCTACGGCGGCATCCACGTCACGGCCGACGACTTCGCCGGCCGGCGGGTCGGCTCGACCGTCGGCAGACGCGCGTGGGTTCTCGCGCAGCGGTATTTCGACGGCTCGGCGCCACGTTGAGCTCGGCCCCTTATTTGACTGCGGCGAGGCGCACGTTTAGTTTGGTCGAGGGGCTGATGAAAGTCGGGTCTATTTACCCGTTCGTTTGATGCACCCGCAGTTTGATGTCCGAACGGCTAGGGAGGGAATTAATAGTGAAGAAGCTCATTTTTGCTCTCGTGATCACGGCTCTGACGGTGAGCGTCTCCGTCACCGCCGCGGTCGCGAAGACGGGCAAGAAGTCGGCCAGCGCTGACATCTGCGTGCTGCTGCCAGATCCGAAGTCCTCAGTCCGCTGGGAGACGCAGGACCGGCCGGGCTTCGTGGCCGCGTTCAAGAAGGCCGGCGTCACGTACGTCATTACCAATGCCAACGGGGATCCTCAGAAGCAGAAGACGCAGGCCGACCAGTGCCTTGCGAATGGCGCGAAGGTCGTCATCCTGATCTCGCTCGACAAGGGCTCCTCGATCGCGATCGAGGCTGCGGCAAGGTCGCGCGGCGCGAAGGTGATCGAGTACGACCGCCAGGTGATTGGCGGTACCTCCGAGATCTACATCTCGTGGGATGGCAAGGCCGTGGGCGTGCTCCAGGGTAAGGGCGTCGTCGCCGGCCTAAAGGCGAAGGGCCTGTACACGACGAAACCTGTCGTGGCCGAGCTGCACGGCGGCCAGACCGACAACAACTCGTTCCTCTTCAAGGGCGGCTACGAGTCGGTCCTGAACCCGCTCTACAAGAACGGCACCCTCAAGAAGGGCCCGCAGCAGTTCACGCCGGGCTGGGACAACCAGAAGGCGGGGACGATCTTCGAGCAGATGCTCGTGAAGACGAGCAATAACATCCAGGGTGTCGCGGCGGCCAACGACGGCCTTGCGAACGCCGTCATCGTTGCTCTAAAGGCTCGGCAGCTGAAGCCGATCGCGCTCAGCGGCCAGGATGCCACCGTGCAGGGTGTCCAGAACATCCTCTCGGGCTGGCAGACGATGACCGTCTGGAAGGACCAGCGGGCCGGCGCGACCATCACGGCGACCGCAGCCGTGGCGCTGTTGAAGGGCCAGAAGCCCAAGCAGACCGGAACGGTGGCGAACGGCAGCAAGCGGCTGCCGGCGTACATCATCGCGCCGCTGTCGATCACGAAGGCCAACTACAAGATCCTCTTCAACGGGTACCTGAAGAAGAGCCAGGTCTGCATCGGCACCTACGCGAAGTTCTGCAAGTAGAAGAGCAACCGACGGGGGCCGTCCACCAGGGCGGCCCCCGTCTCCTCGTTCGATGACAACGGCCACGGCACCGACATCGGCTCCACTCCTCGAGCTCCGCGGGATCTCGAAGAGCTTCGGGTCGGTCCAGGCACTGACGGAGGTCGACCTCGAGGTCCGGCCCGGCGAGGTGATGGCGCTCGTCGGCGACAACGGCGCCGGCAAGTCGACGCTGATCAAGTGCGTGGCAGGTACCCACTCAGCGGACAGCGGACAGGTGCTGTTCGACGGCAACGAGGTCCACATCCACGGGCCGAAGGACGCCGCGAAGCTCGGGATCGAGGTCGTCTACCAGGACCTCGCGCTCTGCGACAACCTCGACGTCGTCCAGAACATGTACCTCGGCCGCGAGGCCCGCGACTGGCTGTACCGGCTCAAGGAACCGGTAATGGAGGCCAAGACGGCCGAGACGATGAAGAGCCTCGCGGTGACGACGATCCGCTCGATCCGCCAGCCGGTCGCGACCCTCTCGGGCGGCCAGCGGCAGTCGGTCGCCGTCGCCCGCGCCGTGATGTGGAATTCCCGGCTCGTGATCCTCGACGAGCCGACTGCGGCGCTCGGCGTCGCGCAGACGCAGCAGGTGCTCGAGCTCGTCGAGCGCCTGGCCAAGCAGGGACTCGCCGTGGTGCTGATCTCGCACAACCTGCACGACATCTTTGCTGTCGCGGACCGGATCACCGTCCTGCGGCTCGGTCGGAGCATCGCGGTTTACGAGCGCAGAGAGACGACGCAACAGGAGGTCGTCCAGGCGATCACGGCCGGGGTCCCGACGAAGGTGTCGGGGATCCCGTCGACCGATCCGGAGTCCGCGTGAGCACCAACGCACCGGCCGTCCGCCCGGAGGGCGGGAACCCGAGCTTCTTCGGGCGCGTGCTCGACAACATCCGGGCCGGCAATCTCGGCAGCGGGCCCGTGCTCATCGGGCTCGTGCTCATCGGGATCTTCTTCTCCTTCAAAGCCGACAACTTCCTCAGCCCCG
This sequence comes from Actinomycetes bacterium, assembly GCA_031371615.1. Taxonomy (GTDB): domain Bacteria; phylum Actinomycetota; class Thermoleophilia; order Gaiellales; family Gaiellaceae; genus Gaiellasilicea. The sequence goes on from JANMJY010000135.1 coordinate 8,251, forward strand.
GCAACTTCAGCAACATCATCACCCAGATGGCCGGGGTCACCCTGCTGGCGTACGGTGTCGTCTTCGTCCTCCTGATCGGCGAGATCGACCTCTCGATCAGCTACATCAGCGGCATCGCCGGCGTCATCGTCGCCCAGATGACGGTGCCGGAGTCGGGGCACCAAGTCCCGGGCCTGATCGCCATCCTCCTCGCCGTCGGCGCATGCTCGCTGATCGGCGCGTTCCAGGGCTCGTTCGTCGCCTTCATCGGCGTCCCCGCCTTCGTCGTCACGCTCGCCGGCTACCAGATCTGGCAGGGGGTGATCCAGAAGTCGATCGAGAAGGAGGGCGTGATCATCATCCAGGACGAGACGGTCAACAACACCGCCAACTACTTCTTCTCGAACCGGGCGGGCTGGATCATCGCCGCAGTCGTGTGCGCCGTCTACGCCGCGAGTGTGTTGAGCGGGGTGATCTCCCACCGTCGGCACGGCGTAGCCGTACGGGATCCGCTGTTCATCGTCGCCAAGCTCGTGAGCGTGGTGGCCGCCGCGATCGTGGTGGTCATCATCTCGAACAAGGATCGCGGCGTCCCCTTCGTCCTGCTCCTGATGATCGCGGCGCTCCTCGTGCTGACGTTCGTCGCGAAGCGGACGACCTTCGGTCGACACGTGTACGCCGTCGGCGGCAACGCCGAGGCGGCGCGGCGGTCGGGCATCAACGTGGCTCGGGTCAGGGTCATCGTCTTCATGATCTCGGGTGCGATGGCCGGGCTCGGCGGCGTCGCCCTCGCCGCACGTCTGAACAGCGTTGACCTGAACGCGGGCGGCGGGACGCTCCTGATCGACGCGATCGCGGCGGCAGTGATCGGCGGCACCAGCCTCTTCGGCGGCCGCGGCGAGGTGCGGGACGCACTCTTCGGGGCCCTCGTGATCGCGACGATCGCGAACGGCCTCAACACGCTGAATCTCACCCAGGGCGTGATCTTCATCACGACCGGCGGCATCCTGCTCTTCGCAGTCACGCTCGACACCATCTTGCGCCGGCGTCAGCGCAAGGCCGGCCGGTAGCCTAGTTCCGGTACGAGACGGTGACGCGGGTGCCGCTCTCGCTCGAGCGCACGATCGCGGCACAGACCTCGTCAGCTCGGTAGCCGTCCTCGAACGTCGCGCCGTACGGGGCCACGTCGGTGTCGTCCCCGATCGCCCGGAGCAGGTGGAGCACCTCGTGCGTGAACGTGTCACCCCAGCCGATCGTGTGCCCGGGGGGCCACCAGAGCTCCGCGAAGGGGTGGTCGGCCTCGGAGACGAGCACCGTCTTGAAGCCTCGCGCACGGTCGCCTTCCGCCCGGAAGACCTGGAGCTCGTTGAACCGCTCCATGTCGAACGCGAGCGAGCCCTTGGAGCCGTTGATCTCCCACTGGAGCGCGTTGCGCCGGCCGAGCGCGAGCCTTGTCGCCTCGATCGTCCCGACCGTCCCGGTCTCGAACTCGACGGCGGCCTCGAGCGCGTCGTCGACCTTCCGGCCCGGCAGGAACGTGTGGATCAAGCCGGAGACGGTCGCGATCTCGCCGACGAGGAACCGTGCGAGATCGACGACATGCGTGCCCAGGTCGCCGAGTGCGCCGGAGCCCGCCTCGTCGGGGTGGAACCGCCACGTGTCGAGCGTCGGGTCGTCGCCCCAGTCCTGGAGGTAGCGGGCGCGGAAGTGGCGGATCTCGCCGACCTCGCCCGCGTCGATCAGCTCGCGCGCGAGGCGCACGGCCGGCACGAAGCGGTAGTTGAAGGCGCAGAGGTGCTTGACACCCGTGGCGGCCACGCGCTGCCAGATCTCGTAGCTCTCGGCCGGGTCGCGCCCGAGCGGCTTCTCGCAGAGCACGTGCTTGCCGGCTTCGGCTGCGGCAATCGTCGGCTCGGCGTGGAGCGAGTTGGGGCCGCCGTTGTCGAAGAGGCCGATCGCGGGGTCACTGACGAGGTCGCGCCAGTCGGTCGTCCAACCCTCGTAGCCGTACCGGGCTGCGGCTTCCTTGACGGCGGTCTCGTCGCGTCCGGCCAGCGCGACGAGGCGAGGCTGCAGCGGTGTGTCGAGGCGCGAGAGCTCCCTGAAAGCGCGGGAGTGCGCCTTCCCCATGAAGGCGTAGCCGAGCATCCCGATCCCGATTTCACCCGCCATCTGCCGTCGCGTAGTGTGTCACGGTGAAGCTGGAGCAGGCGCAGACCATCGTCCAAACCGCGCTCGGCGGGGCGCCGACACCCCTGTCGGTGTTCGTTGCCGACACGCACGGCGAACTCGTCGCCGCCGCGACGATGGACGGCGCGGCGCCCGATACGCGGCTCAACGCGCAGCGCAAGGCGTACACGGCCGCGCGCAGCGACGCGGCCTCGACGCGCGCTCTCGCCGAGAAGGTCGGCTCGGACGCGGCGGAGCTTGCGAGCTTCGACCCGTTCTTCACCTTCTTTCTCGGCGGTGTCGCTGCCTTCGAAGGCGAACAGCGCGTGGGAGCAGTCGGCGTCAGCGGGCTGCCGGGCGCCGACGACGACGCGCTGGCGCGGCAGGCGCTGGCCGCCGCTGGGCTGGAGTCGCGATGAGGCTGGGGCTCGTCTCGACCGCGAAGATCAACGACGCGCTGCTCAAGGCGCCACCGCCGGAGGTCGACATCGTCGCGGTGGCCAGTCGCGACGGCGCCCGCGCGCAGGCCTATGCGAGCGAGCACGGGATCGAACGCTCCCACGGCAGCTACGAGGAACTGTTCGCCGACGACGGGATCGACGCCGTCTACATCTCGCTTCCGAACGGAATGCACCACGAGTGGACGCTGAAGGCGATCGACGCCGGTAAGCATGTCCTCGTCGAGAAGCCCTACTCGCGTCGCTCCGCCGAGGTCGAGGAGGCCTGGGCTGCCGCCGAGCGCGCGGGCGTGATCGTGATGGAGGCCTTCATGTGGCGCCACCACCCGCAGGCGGCGGTAGCGCGGTCGCTCGTCGAGGACGGCGCGATCGGTCGGCTTCGCCACATCCGCACGACGTTCAGCTTCCCGCTGCTCGATCTGGAGAACATCCGCATGACGCCCGATCTCGACGGCGGTGCCCTGATGGACGTCGGCTGCTACTGCATCAGCGGCGCCCGGCTGCTCGGCGGAGAGCCCGAGCGGGTTTACGGCGAGCAGGTGATCGGTCCGACCGGGGTCGACGTCGACTTCTGCGGGACGCTGCGCTTCCAGGACGACGTCGTGGCGCAGTTCGACGCATCGTTCACGCTACCCGAGCGGCAGCGGCTGGAGGCGACCGGCGAGAACGGGACGCTCGTGCTCGAGGCGCCGTGGCGCGCCGACTGGGGCGGCAGAGTGCTCGTGAACGGGGAGCAGGTCGACGTGCCGGCGGCCGATCCCTATGCACTCGAGCTCAGCAATCTCGCCGCGGCGATCGCCGGCGGGGCGGAGCCGTTGCTCGGCCGGGATGACGCACTCGCGCAGGCGCGGGTGATCGAGGCGCTGTACCGCTCGGCCGAGTCCGGCGAAGCCGTCGAGCTCTGAGCCACACGAGGCTCATCGGGCTGGACGTCAGGACGACCGGCGTCAAGGCAATCGCGATCTCACCGGCGGGAGCGGTACTCGCCCGCGCAGAGCACGAATATCCGCTCTCGACCCCGCAGACGGGCTGGGCCGAGCAGGACCCCGAGGATTGGTGGCGCGCGAGCCAGCTCGCCCTGGCCGAGCTCGGCTGGACCGAGGGCGATCCGCTCGGTTACTCGGGGCAGATGCACGGCCTCGTCGCGCTAGGCGCCGACGACGCCGTGCTGCGCCCGGCGATCCTCTGGAACGACCAGCGAACCGGCGCCGAGTGTGCCGAGATCGAGGAGCGCGTGGGCCTCGACCGACTGATCGAGCTGACCGGCAATCGCGCGCTCACGGGTTTCACCGCACCGAAGCTCCTGTGGCTCCGCCGGCACGAGCCCGACGTCTACGCGCGGATCGCGCACATCCTGCTCCCCAAGGACTACGTCCGCTTCCGGCTCACCGGGGAGCGTGCGATCGACGCTGCCGACGCCTCGGGGACGCTGCTCTTCGACGTCGCGCGGCGGCAGTGGAGCTCCGAGATGCTGGAGCTGCTCGAGCTGCCGCACGACTGGCTGCCCGACGCACACGAGAGCACCGAGGTCGGCGGCGCCGGCGATCAGGCGGCCGGGGCACTCGGTGTCGGGATCGACCGGCCGGGGCGCCTGTCGGTCGTCCTCGGCACGTCGGGGGTCGTGTTCGCGGCGCTGCCCGCGTTCGCCGCCGACCCGGAGGCGCGAGTGCACGCCTTCTGCCACGCGGTCCCGGACACCTGGCACGCGATGGGCGTGATGCTCTCGGCCGCCGGGTCGCTGCGCTGGCTGCGTGACGTCCTCGACGTCGGCTACGACGAGCTGCTGGCCGACGCGGCCGAGGCGCCTCCGGGCGCCGACGGCGTCCTCTTCGCGCCGTATCTCGCGGGAGAGCGGACGCCGCACGCCGATCCCGATGCCCGCGGCGCCTTCACCGGGCTTGCCCTCCACCACGAACGGGGCATCCTCGTTCGCGCGGTGCTCGAGGGGGTTGCCTTCGGCCTGCGCGATTCGCTCGAGCTGCTCGCCGAGCTCGGCGTCGAACCGACCGCCGGCCGCGCCTCCGGGGGCGGGGCGCGAAGCGAGCTCTGGCTGCTCGTCGTTGCTTCCGTGCTCGGGCTCCCGCTCGAGCGGACGGCCGTCGAGGAGGGTGCCGCATTCGGAGCGGCCTTGCTCGGCGGCGTCGC
>JANMJY010000130.1:0-1601 GCA_031371615.1 Actinomycetes bacterium
CCTCGCCGGTGCGGGTGCGCGTGAAAAACGCGAGCGAGAGCCGCTGCAGATGCTTGTAGACGGACGTGCGGAGGTCGTGCATCACGCGCTGGCCGACCTGGTTCGAGAGCAGCGTCTGCACGACACCGAGCACACCGGTGACGATCGCAATCGCGATCATCGCGGCCACGACCTCGTTCAGCAGGCGCAGATCGTGCTCGGGGAGCGCGGTGTCGAAGACCTCCCTGATCAGGAATGCCGGGACCGAGCCCAGCGCCGACGAGAGGACGATCAGCCCGAGCACGCCGGCGAGCCGGGCACGGTAGGGGCGGAAGAGGACGGCGATCCGGCGCAGGAAGGCGCGCCGGACGGCCGGATCAGCGGGCCGCTCCGGCGCCTCCATCGGGTCGAAGTCTCGAGAACGTCCCCTGGGCATGGTTTACAGGGTACGGATGCGGAGGCTCACAAGCGCTCGACGCGTTCCTGCAGCACGCGAGTGAGCGCCCGCGCGTCGGCGACCGTCGGGATCGCCTGCTCGACGAGGATCGGCTCGCCGACCACGATCCGGATCCGGGCGAACCTGACGCTGCCGCGCGAGAGTGCTCGCGCTGTCCCGACGATGCGGACCGGGACCAGCGGAACGCCTGTTGCAAGCGCGAGCCGAGCCGCGCCTCGTGTCCAGGTTCCGCCCGCGACGGTGCCCTGCGGGAAGATCGCGACCAGCTCGCCCCCGCGGATCAGCTGCTCGGCGCGGTCGATCGCGAGGTAGCCCGCGCGGCCACGCGCCACCGGCACACCCCCCAGGGCGTCTATCAGCCAGGCCCCCGGCCGGTACCGCCACAGCTCCTCCTTGGCGAGGAAGCGCAACGGCCGCTTCGAGGCGAGCGCGAGCATGGGCGGATCGAGCACCGACTCGTGGTTGGCGGCGATCACGCAGGCGCCCGGCGGGATCCGGCCAACGATCTCGATCCGCCAGAGCAGCCGCGCGATCAGCCACACCGGCTGCCAGATGCCGCGATAGAGGCCTACGCGCAAAACCGCTCCAGCTCCCGACCGACGAGCTCCGCCCAGCGACCGGCCCGCGGCATCGGCACGGTCGCCCCCCAGGGCGCCCGCAAGGCGAGCGGGTGGATCGCGCCGCCGATCACGGTGCGCTCGGCATCGACGCCTCGCGCAAGAGCCCGCTCATAGCCACGCAGCGAGAGCTCGGGGCGGACACCCGGGAGCCCGGGCACCCCGCGGTCGAGCGAGCCGTGCAGGACGACGAAGCGGCGGCCATCGAGCGGAGAGACGTCGAGCTCGTCGTAGAGCCACGGCGCGAGCGCGATCACGGTCGAGACCGCGGAATCTCCGGCCGCGCGCACCGAGACGGCGCCGCCCATCGAGAAGCCGAGCAGCGCAACCTCGGCCGCGCCCGCGTCCCTCGCCGCGGCGATCGCGGCGCGCGTGTCGTCGACGCACGACTCCAGCCGCCGCCACGACTTGACGCGGTAGCGCACCTCGAGAAAGGCCAACGAGGGGTGGCCGGCGGCCAGGCGCCGAACGAGCCATTCCACCGACGCGCTCCAGGTCCCCGGAACCTCGGCGGCGGTGCCGCCGTTGATGCAGACGACCGCCCGAGG
>JANMJY010000166.1:0-4635 GCA_031371615.1 Actinomycetes bacterium
CGCCCGGATGGGTCGTTGCACCCCAGACGTCGCGCGCGCCCGCCCGTGTCGCGCGCGCCCGGCCCCGGCGACGGGGCCGCCGTCGCGCTGCACGGAATCGTCAAGCGGTTTGGCGACGTCGTGGCGAACGACGGCGTCGACTTCACGCTCGCACCGGGCACGATCCACGCCCTCCTGGGCGAGAACGGGGCGGGCAAGACGACGCTGATGCGCATCCTCTACGGGCTCGCGGCCCCGGACGCGGGAGAGATCGTCGTCGGCGGCGAGCCTGTCGAGATCCGGTCGCCCCGCGATGCCATCCGGGTCGGGATCGGCATGGTCACACAGCACTTTTCGCTCGTCGCCCCCATGACGGTCGCCGAGAACCTCGCTCTCGGCGACGAAGGCGGCTTCCGGCTCGACCTCGCGGCGGCGCGCGCGAAGGTCGCGGCGGCGAGCGACCGGGTCGGGATCGCCGTCGATCCCGAGCGCCGCGTCGAGAGTCTGTCGGTCGGCGAGCGCCAGCGGGTCGAGATCGTGAAGGCGCTCTCGCGGGACTGCCGGGTGCTCATCCTCGACGAGCCGACCGCCGTGCTCGTGCCACATCAGGTCGACGCGTTGCTCGCAGCGCTCCGGCGGCTACGCGACGACGGCCTCGCGATCGTGTTCATCAGCCACAAGTTGCGCGAGGTGATGGAGCTCAGCGACGAGGTAACGGTGCTTCGCCAGGGCCGAGTCGCCGGCACGGTCGCCACCGCTGGGACGGACGAGCGCCGACTCGGCAGCATGATGATCGGCAGGCCGATGCAGCCGGCGGCCCGCGCGACGGAGCCGGCCCGGGCGGGCGAGCCGCTGCTCGTGGTCGAGCGCCTCTCGGCCCAGGGCCGACTCGGGCTTCCGGCCGTACGCGAGGTCTCGTTCGTGGTGCGCGCCGGCGAGATCCTCGGCATCGCCGGCGTCTCGGGCAACGGCCAGACCGAGCTGGCCGAGACGCTGTCGGGCATGCGCACGCCGACCGGCGGCACGGTCACGGTGGCGGGCGAGGACGTCACGGGCGCCGACCCGGCCGCCGTAACCGCGGCCGGCATCGGCCGGATCCCCGAGGACCGGCGCGCCAGCGTCGTCGGCGAGCTGAGCGTCGCCTACAACCTCGTGCTCGAGGATCTCGACGCATACCGCCGCGGGCCGATGCTCGACGAGCGCCGCATTCGTGAGACCGCCGAGCGCCTGATCGAGCGCTTCGCGATCAAGGCGCGCCCCACCGATCGCGTGGGCACGCTCTCGGGCGGGAACATGCAGAAAGTGCTGCTCGCGCGGGTGCTGGCGCGCGAGCCGAAGGTGCTCGTCGTCGCCCAGCCCACCCAGGGCCTCGACGTCGGCGCGACCGACTACGTCCGCTCCCAGCTCCTCGAGCAGCGAGCTGGCGGCGCGGCCGTGCTGCTGATCTCGGACGAGCTCGACGAGCTACTGGCACTCGCCGACCGGCTGGTCGTCATGTATGAGGGCGAGCTCGTCGGGAGCTTCGACAGCCGGGACGTCGACGTCGAGCAGCTGGGGCTCTTGATGGCCGGCCTGCGGGACGCGGTCTGATGCAGCTGCGCCTCCAGCAGCGGGCCACGCGCCCACGCGGCTTCGCGGTGGCCTTACCGGTGCTCGCCCTCGCGGTGACCTTCGTTGTCACCGCCGGCTTCGTGCTCGCAGCCGGCGAGAGCCCGTTCGCGGCTTACCGCGAGTTCTTCGTCACACCGCTCTCGTCCGAGTTCCGCTTCCTCGAGGTGCTCGTCAGCGCGACCCCGATCCTCTTCACGGGCGCCGCCGTCGCGATCGCCTTCCGGGCCGGCTACTGGAACATCGGCGCCGAGGGGCAGCTGCTGTGCGGTGCGATCGCGGCGGCCTGGCTAGGCACGAAGGTCGGCGGCTGGCCGCCTCTCCTCTCGTTGCCGCTGCTCGTCGCCACCGGCGCCGCCGCGGGGGCGCTCTGGGCGCTGCCGCCGGCGCTGCTGCGCACTCGGCTCGGCATCGACGAGGTGGTGACGACGCTGCTCCTCAACCCGGTCGCGCTCCTCCTCGTCAGCGGCCTCCTCAACGGGCCGTGGCGGGACCCGGTCACGCGCTTTCCCGAATCGGAGCGGATCGCTCCGGCAGCCGAGTTCCCGCAGCTCGTCGACCGGTCGCGGCTGCACCTGGGCTTCCTGCTCGCGCTAGCCGTGCTGGCCGTGGCCTGGTTCGTGGTCGAGCGCACCCCCGTCGGCCTCCGGCTGCGCGCGCTCGGCCTGAGCCCGCGCGCCGCCCGCTTCGCCGGCGTCCGCGTCGAGCGGACGCTGCTCGCGACCGCCCTCGTCTCCGGCGCGATCGCCGGCGTCGCCGGCGTGAGCGAGGTGGCCGGGATCCAGTTCCGGCTGACGGAGGGGATCTCACCCGGCTACGGCTACACCGGGATCGTGGTCGCGACCCTCGGCGGCCTGACGATGGTCGGGGTCGCAGCGGCGGCGTTCCTGCTCGGGCTCGTCAACGTCGGCTCGGGCTCGGCCAGCCGCGTCCTCGACATCCCCTCGCAGCTCGGCGACGTGATCGTCGCGGCGCTGCTGCTCGTCACCGTCACCCTGCTCGTGTTCGGCCGCTACCGGATCACGCGTGGTGCGTCGCCGTGAACTTCGTCCTCGACATCCTCGCGGCGACGTTCCGCACCGGGACCCCCCTCGTGTTCGCGTCGGTCGGCGACACCTTCGTCCAGCGCGCGGGCATGCTCAACCTCGGCATCGAGGGGATGATGTTCGCCGGGGCCTTCGCCGGGTTCGCGGCTGCCTACGGGAGCGGCTCGCTGGCCGTCGGGCTCCTCGCGGCGGTCCTCGTCGGCATCGCCGCAGCGGCGCTCCTGGGCTTCCTGATCGTCACTCTGGGGACCAGCCAGCACGTGGCCGGGATCGGGCTGACGCTCTTCCTGATCTCGCTCTCCGAGTTCGCGAACCGCCTGATCTTCGGACGGCGCGAGACGCTGCCGAAGATCGAAACGTTCACGGTCTGGTCGCCCGGCGGCAGTCGCGTCTTCTCGCAGTACGGCCTCACCTACGCGGCCTTCCTCGTGCTCGCACCCGTGGCCTGGTGGGTCCTGATGCGCTCGAGCTTCGGGCTGCGAACGCGGGCGGTCGGCGAGAACCCCGAGGCGGCCGACGTCGCAGGCGTCAACGTCTTTCGGACGCGCTACCTCGCGCTGCTCCTCGGCGGCGCGCTCGCGGCTCTCGGCGGGGCGTTCATGACACTCGCGCTGCTCGGCAGCTTCACGCTGGACATCATCGCCGGCCGGGGCTGGGTGGCCCTCGCGCTCGTCATCTTCGGCCGCTGGAGGATCGAGGGCGCCGTGCTCGGCGCGATCGTCTTCGCCGGCGTCTTCTCCCTGCAGCTGCGGCTCAGGATCCTGCCGGGCTGGGACGCCGTCCCGTTCGAGCTCCTGCTCGCCATGCCCTACGTCGTCATCATCGTCGCGCTCGCGGTCTCCGGTCGGAACGTCGCCTACCCGGGCGCGTACCTGCGCCCGTACCGCCGCGCCTGAGCAGAGGAGGTCGACCAGTGGACGACGCCGGATTTCTCGAAATCGCGCTCGAGCAGGCACGCGCGGGGCGCAGCGAGGGCGGTGTTCCGATCGGCGCCGCGCTCGTCGTCGACGGCCGCGTGCTCGGGGCCGGCCACAACCGCCGTGTGCAGGACGGCAGCGCGATCCGCCACGGCGAGACCGACGCGCTCGAGAACGCCGGCCGACTCCCGGCCTCCGTCTACGCGCGCGCGACGATGTACACGACGCTCTCGCCGTGCCACATGTGCACCGGCGCGATCCTGCTCTACGGGATCCCCCGCGTGGTGATCGGCGAGAACCGCACCTTTCTCGGGGCCGAGGACCTGCTCCGTTCCCACGGCGTCGAAGTGCTCAATCTCGAGAGCGAGGAGTGCGTCCGACTGATGGCGGAGTTCATCGCCGAGCACCCTGAGATCTGGTTCGAGGACATCGGCGAGGACGGGTAGAAGATGAACGAGAGAAGGGCCGCTCTCGCGGCCCTTCTCGAAGTAATTCGGCGGCGTCCTACTCTCCCGGGGGCTTGCGCCCCGAGTACCATCGGCGCTGTCGGGCTTAACTGCTCTGTTCGGAATGGGAAGAGGTGTACCCCCGACGCTATGACCGCCGAAATTGTCGAAAGCGCGCCTGTTGGCGGCACCCTCAAAACTCCATAGCAACATCACTAGTGTTCTAAATCAAGACCTCGGGCAATTAGTACCGGTCAGCTGAACGCATTGCTGCGCTTGCACCGCCGGCCTATCAACGTGGTGGTCTTCCACGGCCCTTACTCCCTCGAAGGGGATGGGAAGTCTCATCTCGAGGTGGGCTTCCCGCTTAGATGCTTTCAGCGGTTATCCCATCCAGACGTGGCTAATCAGCAGTGCCCTTGGCAGGACAACTGATACACCAGAGGTCTGTTCGTCTCGGTCCTCTCGTACTAGAGACGACTCCTCTCAAACTTCCAGCGCCCATGGTGGATAGGGACCGAACTGTCTCACGACGTTCTGAACCCAGCTCGCGTACCGCTTTAATGGGCGAACAGCCCAACCCTTGGGACCTGCTTCAGCCCCAGGATGCGACGAGCCGACATCGAGGTGCCAAACCCT
>JANMJY010000200.1:0-5744 GCA_031371615.1 Actinomycetes bacterium
CTGCGGGGCGGATCGGCGTTGTGCACCGAGCTCACAGCGGGCATGATCGCCGTCCCGGCGGTGGCATCGGCGAGCGCCCGCACGATCGTCTCGATCCAGACCTGCTCCGCGTCGCCCCTGAACTGCGAGAGGTCGACCTGCGCGATCAGGATGTCGAACTCCCCTGACGCCGCCATCAGCTCGAGCGAGCGCGGATAGACCTTCGCGGCCGCCTCGACCGCCCAGGCGTCGAGCGGGTTCCCGGGTGCGCGGTAGTTCGGGAACTCGGCGACGAGCGTCCGCGCGAGCGCGTCGGGCAACGGCTCGAAGGGAAGCCCCGCCGCGTCGCCGTGATCGGCGAGGAGGGCGGCCTCGCCGCCCGACTCCGAGATCGCCCCGACGCGGGTGCCGGCGGGCCGTCGCGAGCAGCCGAGCACCTCGAGTGTCTCCACGAGCTCCCCGAAGTCGTCGACCTGGATCGCCCCGTAGCGGCGCAGCAACGCCGAGAAGGCTCGGTCGGAGCCGACGATCGCACCGGTGTGCGCCAGCGCGGCGCGCGCCGCCGCGGGCGAGCGGCCGACCTTGAGACAGATGACGGGCTTCTCGGCGAGGGCGCAGCGCGCCAGAGCCTGAGCGAACGCTCCGGGCCGGTGCACCGTCTCGAGGAAGAGCGCGATCGCGCGCGTCCCTGGGTCGTCGGCGAGGAAGGACACGAGGTGGGCGGCGTCCGTCACCGCCTCTCCGCCCGACGAGACGACACAACGGAAGCCGACGCGGCCGCCGAGGCTGAGCAGCGCCTCGCCGATCGAGCCCGACTGGCAGACGGCCGAGACGTGACCGGCGGCGACAGTGTCCGGGACGGTGCCGAGCCAGGCCGTCGGGCCGCTCGGGTTGGCGAACCCCATGCAGTTCGGGCCGAGGAGAGGAGCGCCGAGTGCGCGCGCCCGCGCTGCGAGCCGACCCACGATCGGCCCCGCGGCGGCGCCGGATTCGCTGCCGAGCCCGGGGACGACGAATGCGCGCACACCGGCGGCGGCCGCCTCCTCGAAGGCCTCCTCCACCCGCTCGTGGTTGACGAGCAGGAGCGCCAGCTCGGGCGTCTCCGGCAGGTCGCCGATCCGGGGAAGACACGGGAGGCCGAGCACGTCCGTCCGGCTCGGATGCACGCCCCAGGCCCGGATGCCGCTGCGGAGGACGTTCTCGATCGCCGGCGCGCTCCGAGGCGAGGCGCCGACCACGGCCAGCGACCGTGGGTAGAGCAGCGAGCGGACGCCCGCCCCGTCGTCCTCGCTCACTCGCCGGTCCCGTAGACCGGGACGAGATGGAGCTCGTCGCCCTCGTACGGATGGCGGGCGGCGACCTCCTCGTCCAGCTCGACGCCGAGGCCTGGGTCGGTCGGCGGGATCACGTATCCGTCCTCCCACCGGATCGGCTTCTTCAGGATCTCCGCGTGGAAGCCGTCCCAGCGCTCGATCCCCTCGAGGAGGAGGAAGTTCGGGCTGCACGTGCTGAGCTGGATGTTGGCCGCCCCGACGACCGGACCGCAGTACAGATGGGGCGCGATCTGCGCGTAGTGGGCCTCGGCCATGCCGGCGATCTTCTTCGCCTCGAGGATGCCGCCCACCCGGCCGAGGTTCATCTGCAGGATCGAGGCGGCGCCGGTCTGCAGCACGCGCACGAACTCGTACTTCGTCGTCAGCCGCTCGCCGGTCGCGATCGGGATCGAGGTCGCGCGGGCGACGACGGCCATCTGCTCGGGCAGCTCGGGCGGCGTCGGCTCCTCGAACCAGAGCGGGTCGTACTGCTCCAGCCGCCTCGCGAGCCGGATCGCCCCGGACGTCGTGAACTGGCCGTGCGTGCCGAACAACAGGTCGCAGCGATCGCCGACGGCCTCCCGGATCCCGCGAACGTAGCGCTCCGAGCGCTCGAGCACCTCGAGGCTGGGCTGGCGCGGGTCGAAGGTCGTGTAGCGGCCGACGGGGTCGAACTTGAGCGCTGTGAAGCCGAGCTCCAGATACCTGACGGCGGCGGCGGCCGCGAGCTCCGGATCGGTGTAGACGTCGGCGTCGAGGCTCGCGTCGTCCGGGGCGTACAGGTACGTGTAGGCGCGCAAGCGCTCGTGCACGCGGCCGCCGAGCAACTCGTACACCGGCTTCTCGACCGCCTTGCCGACGATGTCCCAGCAGGCCATCTCGATCCCGCTGAGGACGGACACGAGCGAGACGTCGGGCCGTCCCGTGTAGCCGCGGCCGTAGACGTTGCGCCAGAGCTCCTCGATGTGAAACGGGTCGGCACCGATGGCGTGGCGCTCGCACACGTCCTCGACCATCCGCGCCACGACGTGCGGGTCGAAGGTCGCCGCATAGACCTCTCCGATGCCCGCGACCCCGTCGTCGGTGACCAGCTTCAGGAACACGAAGTAGCGGCCGCCGAAGTGCGGCGGAGGGTTCCCCACCACGAACGTCGTGGCCTCGGCGATCCTCATCGGGCCCTCCTCGCGGTCGGGGTCAATCGAACACCACGACGTTGCGTAGCGCCTCGCCCCGGACGACGGAGGCGATGGCGTCGTTGATGTCGTCCAGCGGGTAGCGGCCGGTGATCAGCTCGTCCAGCTTGAGCCGCCCTTGCCGGTACAGGGTGAGCAAGTTCGGAATGTCGATCTGGATCCGCGCCGCGCCCATCTTGCTGCCGAGAATCCGCTGGCCGTCGTCCGCGAGCGCGACCGGATCGAACTCGGCCACGACACCCGACGCCGGCATGCCGACGATCACCGTCGTGCCGCCCCGGCGCATCAGGCCCAGACCCTGCTCGATCGCAGCCTTGGCGCCGACGGCGACGAAGACGTAGTCGGCACGGCGGCCGCCGGTCACGGCGGCGACGACGTCCGCCGCGTCCTCCTGACGCGAGTTGACGGTGCGGGTGGCGCCGAACGCGGCCGCAGCCGCGAGCTTGTCGTCCGAGACGTCGATCGCGACGATCTCCCTCGCGCCCGAGATCGCGGCTCCCTGAACGGCATTCAGGCCGACGCCGCCGGTCCCGATGACGACGACGCTCGAGCCCGCCTCGACCGCGGCGGTGTTCATCACCGCGCCCGCACCCGTGATCACCCCGCAGGCGAGGAGCGAGGCCACGTCGAGCGGCACGTCCTGCGGGATCGCCACCGCCTGCGAGGCCTCGACGACCACTTCCTCGGCGAAGGCCGCGGTGCGCAGGCCCTGGCGGACCGGGGCGCCGTTGCGGTCGGTCAGCGGCCCGGCGTCGTCCAGCCGGAAGGTCGCCTCGCAGAAGACAGGCTGGCCGGCCGTGCAGAACACGCAGTTGCCGCAGGACCGGATCAGCGTGACGACGACGTGGTCACCCGGCTGGAGGCCGGTGACGAGCGGCCCGACCTCCGCGACGACACCTGCAGCCTCGTGCCCGAAGACGGCGGGCAGCGCTCCGCCCCAGGCGCCGTCGATCAGGAGGATGTCGCTGTGGCAGATCGCGCAGGCCCCGACGCGCGCGCGGATCTCGCTGCCCTGCGGGGGAGCGAGGTCGAGCTCCTCGACCGTCAGGGGCTTGCCGAACTCCCGGCAGACGGCGGCTCTCATCCGGGCACCGGCGCGGCGACTTCACCCGACGGGGCGCGAGCGTTACTCGGCGTGGAATCGTTCGTCATCACCTGTCCGTCGTCCGAGTCGCGGTCGCGTCGAGCAATTTGGGATGGTGTACCACATGTGGAAGACCCGCAGCAACGGTCGGCAGACCGGATTCCGGGCATTTGCACTCATTGCCACGGCAAATGGCGCCACCACGGCGGTCGGAAGTCCGCCCGTCACTTGTGAACGACGGTCCAGGAGTGAGACAAAATTTCTTGACTGTCATGGTTGAAATATGTGATGGTGGCCCGGTGAACCGCCGACCCAGCTGGGGGAGGACGCGTGGCGAAATTGCGTCAGGCTCCCGCTTCCGGGTGCGGCGCATCAGCACTGAGTCACATCGAACAGGCAGGGGAGGCTGAGGTTATGGACCGCGAAGAGCTCAGACTGATCAACGAGTTCCGCCGCAACGAGGCTGGGCCGCTCGAAAACAACCTGATCGACGAGCTCGTCCTGGGTGAGCTCGACCGCGGCGAGTTCCTCCGCCGTGGCGCGATGTTCGGGGTCTCCGTCGGAACACTGGGGTCGCTGCTCGGGCTCGTCGGCGAGGCGGGTGCGGCAACCGGGTCGACGGCACAGCTGGCGGGCGCGAGGGCCGGCGGCACGCTTCGCGCCGGCATCACGGCGTTCGGTGGCTCCCTCGAGCCGTACCTGCTCAACGAGGGCGGGTCGCTCGCATTCGCAGGCATCCCGGGCGAATACCTGACGTTCACGAACCCGCAGGGCAAGGTCGTGCCCTGGCTCGCGACGAGCTGGAAGCCGAACGCCGACGCGACCGTGTGGACGTTCCAGATCCGGAAGGGCGTGAAGTTCCACAACGGCCAGACACTGACGGCGAAGGACGTCGTGGCGAGCATGAAGCAGTACGTCGGGGTCAAGGGATCGAACGCCGGCCTCAGCCCCTTCTTCGATGCGGCGGGCGTCTCGGCGAGGGGGACCTACACCGTCGTCTTCCGGCTCAAGTCGCCGATCGGCGTTTTTCCGTACCTCGTCAGCCAGACGACGTACCAGGCGATCATCCAGCCGGCCTCGATCGCGGCGAAACCCGGAACCTGGGTTGCGAAGGGGATGATCGGAACGGGAGCGTTCAAGGTCACGAAGTACGTCGACAAGAAGAGCGCCACGCTCGTGCGCCACAACGGCTACTGGGGCGGCCGCCCACCGCTCGACGGGGTGAGGATCACGTTCTACCAGGGCACCGCACCGATGGTGCTCGCGCTCCGGGCACGGCAGATCGATCTCGCAATGCAGCTCTCGCCCCAGGAGGCCTTGCCGTTCAAGAACAACTCGAGCTACACCTACTACGCGCTTCCGACCTCGGCGCACCGGCAGGTCTGCATGCGCACCGACGTGGGCCCGCTCAGGGACCCCCGGGTGCGCCGCGCCGTCGCGCTCGTGATCAACCGGCAGCAGGAGGTGCAGAGGATCATGCTGGGGGCCGCTGAGGTCGGTAACGACAACCCGTTCTGGAGCCACTTCGCCTCCACCGACGCGTCGATCAATCAGCGGCGGCGGAGCGTCGAGCTGGCGAAGTCGCTGCTGGAGGCGGCCGGAGCCAGGAACCTGAAGTTCAACCTGACCACGTGGCAGTTCCTCGATCACACCGACCACGCGGCGTCGATCCAGGCCTACGCGCGCGAGGCCGGCATCGACATCGGCATCGAGGTCATGGACGTCTCCAAGTACTACGACTCGGAGCCGGCCGGGGCGGACTACGCGTCCACGACGCCGTGGTTGAACCGCAGCTGCACGTTGACCGAGTACGGAGCCCGTGGCGTGCCGAATATCTATCTCACCCGGTGCTACATGTCGACGGGTGACTGGAACGCGTCGCACTACAAAAACCCCGAGTTCGACTCGGTCGCCAAGACGTACCTCGCGGCCTCCGAGATCGGGGCGCAGCGGAAGGCGACGAAGCGGATGGCCGGGCTGCTCCTCCGCGACACGCCCGTGATTACCGACTACTTCATCAACTACACGACGGCCAGCTCGTCGAAGGTGAAGAACTATGTCCCAGAGGGGCTCTCGCACATGCGGCTCGCGAAGGTCAGCCTTCGGTAGCGAGCGACGCGAAGGGCGGGGGGGGGGGGGCCAACCGGCCCCCCCCCCCCCCCCAACCCCCCCCCC
>JANMJY010000229.1:0-15409 GCA_031371615.1 Actinomycetes bacterium
TGATCCGCGAGTCGAGCTGGCGCAGGGAGCCGGCCGCGGCGTTGCGAGGGTTCGGCGCGGGCGCCTTGCCGGCCGCGACCTGCTCCTCGTTGAAGCGCCGGAAGCCGGAGAGCGGGAAGTAGACCTCGCCGCGCACTTCCATGAGGGGCGGCGCCTGACCCCGCAGTGTCAGCGGGATCGACCGGATCGTGCGCAGGTTGACGGTTACGTCCTCGCCGCGCTGCCCGTCGCCGCGCGTGGCGCCGCGAACCAGCTGCCCGTTCTCGTAGACGAGCGAGATGGCCGAGCCGTCGATCTTCGGCTCGATCACGTAGGCGACCGGCTCGTCCGAGTCGAGCCGCTTACGCACGTCCTCGGCCCACTTGAAGATGCCTTCGTCGGTCGTCACCTTCTCGAGCGAGCCCATCGGCGCCAGGTGCTCGACCTTCCTGAACTTGTCCGACGGAGGCCCGCCCACCCTGCGGGTCGGCGAATCGTCGGTCGCGAGGTCGGGGTGGCGCTCCTCCAGCTCCTTCAGCTCGTCGAAGAGTCGGTCGTACTCCGCGTCCGCAACCTCGGGGTCGTCGAGAACGTGGTAGCGGTGATTGTGGTAGTGGAGGAGCTCCCGGAGCTCCGCGGCGCGCGCAGCCTCAGAGCGCGGCAAGGAGCTCCTCCGCCGTCTGGACGACGGTATCCGGCTCCTCCGCCTCGAGCCGCTCGCGCGGGTGGATACGGCCCCACGTGACCGCGACCGAGTGCATCCCCGCAGCCTTGGCGGCGCGAATGTCGAAAGGGGAGTCGCCCACGTAGACCGCACCGTCCCGATCGGCCCCGAGCTGCTCGAGCGCGTGCACGAGCGGCGCCGGATCGGGCTTGTGCCGCTCCGTGTCGTCGGAGCCGACGACGACGTCGAAGAACCGCTCCAGCGGCAGATAGGAGAACGCGAGCGCAACCGTCTCGCGCCTCTTCGCCGTTACCAGCCCGAGTTGACGCCCCTCCGCCTTCAGCGTCGTCAGGACGTCCGTCATGCCGGCGCACTCGACGAGCTCGGCGTGCAGAGGCTCGTTGTGCGCCCGGTAACAGGCCACGAGCTCGTCGACGCGATCCGGGTCGAGCAGCCGCATCTGCTCGATCAGTCCCGAGCCGCCGACCGCCCTCCCCAGCTCCTCGTCGGGGATGTCGCGCCCGAGAACGGTCTTCGTCGCGTGCCGCATCGACGCGATGATGATCGAGCCGGAGTCGATCACGGTGCCGTCGAAATCGAAGAGAACGACCGGGAAGCGCATCTGCCGATCGTAGCGATCAGTATTCGACGCGCTCGAGGTACAGCCCCCACGGCGGGGCGGTCTTGCCCGCCTCGCTCCGGGGCCTGCCCCCGAGCAAGGGCTCGAGGTCGAGGCCTTCGAGCATCGAGCCGACGAGGATCCGGCACATGTGGCGCAGGAAGCTCACCGCTTCGATCGTGAAGTGGAGCTCGTCGCCGTGTTCCTCCCAGGCGGCAGCGAGGACGGTCCGCTCGAAACGGGTGTGCTTCGTCTCGGTCGGCGTGAAGGCCGTGAAGTCGTGCGTCCCCGGCAGCAGCGCCGCAGCCTGGTCGAGAGCGGCCCGGTCGAGCGGCTTCGCCCACCACAGCGCCCGGCTGACTTCGAAGGGCGAGCGCACCTCGCGCCGCAGCAGCCGGTAGCGGTAGGCCCGCGACCGTGCGGAGTAGCGCGCGCTGAAGTCAGCGGGTGCCTCCTCCGCCGCGATCACGACGATGTCTTCGGGCAGCGCCGCGTTGAGCGCCTTCGCGGCACGCGCCGGCGGCGGGCCGGCGGCGATGTGCACGCTCGCGACCTGCCCCGTCGCGTGTACACCGGCGTCGGTCCTACCCGCCACCACGAGCTCTCGCCAGCCGGGGTAGGTGCCGTCGAGGCTCTCGCGGAGAACGCCCTCGACGGTGCGGCTGCCGGGCTGGCGAGCCCAGCCGCGGAACCCGGCGCCGTCGTACTCGAGTGTGAGCTTCAGCGTCTTCTCAGCCACGGCCGAGCAGTCTAAGGTGGAACGGATGGCATCCACCAAGCGCAAGTACGAGCTCTACAGTCCCGAGTTCCGTGTCGACCCGTACCAGGTCTTCGCCCAGATGCGCGAGCACGATCCGGTCTTCTCCCAGCCCGGCGTCGACGGCGAGACGATGATCTGGTTCATCACGCGGCACGACGACGTCGCCGCGGTGCTGCTCGACGACGAGCGCTTCGTCCGCGACCCGAGGCTCGCGCTGACCGAGGAGCAGCTGCAGGAGCAGGACGTGCCGCCCGCGATCGCGGCGATCGACAACCACATGCTGAATCGCGACGGCGACGATCACCGCCGGCTGCGGCGGCTCGTGACGAAGGCGTTCACACCCAAGGTGGTCGAGCAGCTGCGGCCACGGATCCAGGCGATCGCCGACGAGTTGCTCGACACAGTGGAGCCGCGCGGCTCGATGGACCTCTCCGCCGAGTACGCGTTTCCGCTCCCGATCACGGTGATCGCCGAGCTGCTCGGCGTGCCGAGCACCGACCAGCACCGCTTCGAGGACTGGTCTGACGCGATCATCACGCCCGCGATCGGGCCCGAAGCGCTCGAGCGGTTCTTCGGCCAGATGGGCGAGTTCGTCGCATATCTCACCGACCTGTTCGCGGCGCGGCGCGCCGACCCGCAGGACGATCTCGTCAGCGCTCTGCTCGCCGCGCGCGACGAGTCCGACGCGCTCACCGAGGAGGAGGTCTTCGGCACGGTCATGCTCCTGATCGTCGCCGGGCACGAGACGACCGTGGGCCTGATCGGCAACGCGGTGGTCAACCTGCTCTCGCACCCGAAGCAGCTCGACCTCGTCCGCGCCGATCCGTCGTTGATCCCGTCGGCGGTCGAGGAGGTGCTGCGCTACGAGGGCCCCGTCGAGCGGACGATCAACCGCTGGGCCGCCACCGACATCGAGCTCCGTGGCCAGACGATCCGGCGCGGCGAGATCGTGATCGCGATCCTGGGCGCAGCCGACCGCGACCCGGAGCGCTACGCCGATCCGGACCGCCTCGACGTGCGGCGCGAGGACACGCGGCATCTGGCCTTCGGGCGTGGCAGCCACTTCTGCCTCGGCGCCCCGCTGGCGCGGCTCGAAGCCGAGATTGCGCTCGAGACCCTCTTCCGGCGACTCCCGGGCTTGCGGCTGGATGGCGCGCCGGACGAGCTCGAGTGGCGCGCGACACCCACGTTCCGGCGACTCGAAGCGCTCCCGGTCGCCTGGTAGCGCTCAGACGGGCTCGACGACGAGCCTCAGCCCCTCGACGGCGCGGACGACGACCTCGTCGCCGACGCCCGCCCCCGCCTCACAATGGGCCTGCCAGAGCTCGCCCGCCACCCGGACCTGACCCTCGGGCATGCAGTCCGCCGAGACGACTGCCCGCCGGCCCACGAGCGCCTCCGCGCCCACCACGGATCGCCGTCGCTGCGACCAGCGCACGAACAGCGTCGTCTCCGCGATCTCCCACGTCGCGCCGAGCCCGACCACAATCCAGCTCCACGGCTCGTCGAGCACGAGGATCGCCAGCGCGAGCGCGACAACCAGCCCCATCTCCATAGGATGCCGTGATACGGCACGAGGCGCTCTTCCGCCTACGAGCGCGCCGGGGACGGGCGCGTCATGCTCCAGCACCTCGACCACAGGGATCTCGACCTGGTCGAGCTGGTCGGCCGGGAGCTCGGGCCCGCGGTCGCCTAGCGGGCGGGCGCAGCGAACGTGTCCTCGGGCTCGTAATCCACGAGCTCGAGGTAGACCATCTCGGCGGCATCGCCGTAGCGCTGGCCCAGCTTGATGATCCGCGTGTAGCCGCCCGGCCGCTCCGCGAACCGGGGCGCGACCTCGGCGAAGAGGTTGTGCACGACGTCCTGCGAGCGGAGCTCGGAGAGCGCCTTGCGCCGCGCATGCAGGTCACCCCGCTTGCCGAGGCTGATCATCTTCTCCGCGAACGGCTTCACGGCCTTGGCCTTCGCCTCGGTCGTCTGAATCCGGCCGTGGGTGATCAGCGCGCCCGCGAGGTTCGAATAGAGCGCCTTCCGGTGCGCGGAAGTGCGCCCCAGCTTCTTGCCTGCGCGGGCGTGCCTCATCTCGTTACTCGTCTCCCCGCAGGGACAGGCCCTGGGTGGCGAGCGTCTCCTTGACTTCCTCGATCGACTTCTTGCCGAAGTTCGGGATCGCGGCGAGCTCGTTCTCCGACTTGGAGACCAGGTCGCCGATCGTCTCGATGCCGACGCGCTTGAGGCAGTTGTACGAACGGACACCCAGCTCGAGCTCCTCGATCGGGAAGTTCTCCATCCCGTGTGCGGCCGGTGCCTCGCTGCCTCCGGCCTCGCCCGACTGAACCTCGGCGAAGCCCTCGATCCGGTCGAGATCGGTGAAGATCGCGAGCTGGCGGATCAGGATCTCGGCAGCCTGCCCGATTGCCTCGCGCGGCTCGACCGAGCCGTCGGTGAGCACGTCCAGACGAAGCTTGTCGTAGTCGGTGCGCTGGCCGACGCGCGCCGCCTCGACGTCGTAGGTGACGCGACGAACCGGCGAGAAGATCGAGTCGATCGGGATGACTCCGATCGTCGTCTCCGGGCCGCGGTTCAACTCGGCCGGGACGTAGCCGCGGCCGCGGCCGATCGTCAGGGTCATCTCGAGCTTGCCCGTGTGGGAAAGCTGTGCGAGCTCGAGCTCGGGGTTCAGGATCTCGAGGTCGGCGGGAGCCTGGATGTCGGCGGCCGTGACGGCGCCGGCGCCCTTCTTCGCGATGTGCACCTCGACCTCGGGTGACTCGCCGTGGAGCAGGCAGATCAGGTTCTTGAGGTTGAGGATGATGTCGGTCACGTCCTCACGAACGCCCGGGAGCGTCGTGAACTCGTGCGTGATGCCCTCGATCTTGACGGCCGTCACGGCGGCACCCTCGAGCGACGAGAGCAGCACGCGGCGCAGCGAGTTGCCGAACGTGTAGCCGAAGCCGCGGTCGAGCGGCTCGATCACGAAGACGCCGCGGTTCTCGTTGATCTCTTCGTGGACGATTCTGGGGATCTGGAAGTCCATCAAGCTGGTGCGTGTAGCCAAGACGATCCTTTCCTTCTTACTTGGAGTAGAGCTCGACGATGAGAGATTCCTGGACCGGCGCGTCGATCTCGGCGCGCTCGGGCCACTTCAGCACCTTGCCGGTGAGACCCTCGTGGTCTGCCTGCAGCCAGGCTGCGACGGACGCGGTCAGGTCGGTGGCGTCGCGGATCGTCTGTTCCGCGGGGCTGCCGGACTTCATGGTGACGATGTCGTTCGGACGCACGCCGTAGCTCGGGATGTTGACCCGGCGCCCGTTGACGAGGAAGTGGCCGTGGCGGACGAGCTGACGCGCCTGAGCGCGCGAGCCCGCGAAGCCGAGCCGGTAGACGACGTTGTCGAGACGCGTCTCGAGCATCCGGAGCAGGTTCTCGCCTGCGTTGCCGGTGCCGCGTGTCGCCTTCTCGTAGTAGTTGCGGAACTGCTTCTCGAGCAGGCCGTAGTACCGGCGCGCCTTCTGCTTCTCGCGCAGCTGGAGCAGGTACTCGCTCTGCTTGATGCGGCCGCGACCGTGCTCGCCCGGCGGATACGAGCGTCGCTCGATCGCGCACTTCTCCGTCAGGCAGCGCTCGCCCTTGAGGAACAGCTTCATGCCCTCGCGGCGGCAGAGGCGGCACTTGGGCCCGAGATCGCGGGCCATTAGACGCGCCTCCGCTTCCGCGGCCGGACGCCGTTGTGGGCCTGCGGGGTGACGTCGCGAACACCGAGGATCTCGAGTCCTGCCGCCTGGAGCGACCGGATCGCGGTCTCGCGGCCGGAGCCGGGGCCCTTAACGAAGACCTCGACCTTCTGGAGGCCGTGCTCCATGCCCTTGCGGGCGCACGAGTCGGCGGTGACCTGCGCGGCGAACGGCGTCGACTTGCGCGAGCCCTTGAAGCCCGCGGAGCCGGCCGACTCCCACGCGATCACGTTCCCCTCCTTGTCGGTGAGGGCGACGATCGTGTTGTTGAACGACGTCTTGATGTGCGCCTGGCCGACGGCGATGTTCTTCTTGACACGGCGGCGCGTGCGGCCACGGGCCGCAGCTTTACGAGGAGGTGCCATCTACTTCGCCGCTGCCTTCTTGCCGCGGCCGACGGTCTTCTTCGGGCCCTTGCGGGTGCGCGCATTGGTCTTCGTCCGCTGGCCGTGCACCGGCAGGCCGCGCCGGTGTCGGATACCGCGCAGCGAGCCGATCTCCGAAAGCCGCTTGATCGCCTGCGAGCGTTCGCGGCGGAGGTCGCCCTCCACCTGCAGCTCCCCGTCGATGTAGCCGCGAAGCTTGTTGATCTCCTCGTCGGTCAGGTCCTTGACCTTCTCGTTCGGGTCGAGACCGAGCGCCGCGCAGACCTTCTGCGCCGTCGACTGTCCGATCCCGTAGATGTAGGTCAACCCGATCTCCAGACGCTTCTGGTTCGGAAGGTTGACGCCTGCGATTCGTGCCAAGTGACTAGCCCTGCCTTTGCTTGTGACGAGGATTGGTGCAGATGACCATGGTGCGCCCGTGCCGCTTGATCACACGGCAGCGCTCACACATGGGTTTGACGGACGGACGGACTTTCATAAAACGTGGGCTCCTCAGCGATTGCGGAAGGTGATCCTGCCGCGGGTGAGGTCATAAGGAGAGAGCTCGACCTTGACGCGGTCGCCGGGGGCGATGCGGATGTAGTGCTTCCGCATCTTGCCGGAGATCGTGGCGAGCACGGCGTGACCTTCGTCCAGCTGCACCCGGAACATCGTGCTCGGGAGCGCCTCGACCACCTCGCCTTCGACCTCGATCTTCTCTTCCTTGACTGCCATTGACCTCGATATTCGGTGAATAGAACGAACGCGCGGCAAAGCACGGCGCTACGCCGCGCGAGTTGGTCAGGATAGCAAAGACGGTTCTCGATCGCCGCTCAGCGTCAGGATCCTCGGGCCTGCGTCGGTGATCGCGACGGTGTGCTCGAAATGGGCCGCCAGCGACCCGTCCTCGGTCGAGATCGACCACTCGTCGTCATGCACGAAGACCTCCGGTCGCCCGGCGGTGATCATCGGCTCGATCGCGAGCGTCATCCCTTCGGCGAGCAACGGCCCCCTGCCGGGCTGCCCGAAGTTCGGGATGTGCGGATCCTCGTGGTAGGAGCGGCCGACCCCATGGCCGACGAGGCTGCGGACGACCGAGAAGCCGGCGCCCTCGACGTGGTGCTGGACGGCCGCCGAGATGTCACCGACGCGGTTTCCGGGCACAGCCCGGGCGATCCCGGCGGCGAGCGCGTCGCGACCGGTGTCGAGCAAACGCTGCGACAGCTCGCCGACGTCGCCGACCGCGAAGGTGTAGGCGCTGTCGGCGATGTACCCGTCGAGGGTGACGCCGACGTCGATCGTGATCAGGTCACCGTCCGCGACCTCGTACACGCCCGGGATCCCGTGCACGACCATTGCGTTCGGCGAAATGCAGATCGCTCCCGGGAAGCCCCGGTAGCCCTGCGACGTCGGCGTGCCGCCGCGCGAGCGGATGAACTCCTCGGCGATCCGGTCGAGCTCGCCCGTCGTCATACCCGGCTCGAGGTGCTCGCCGACGTGGGCGATCGTCTCGGCCACGACCCGGCCGGCGGCGGCCATCTTGGCGATCTCCTGGGCGGACTTGCGGATGATCATGCTGCGTTGTCCAACATGTCGAGGGCCTTTTCGATCTCGGTGGAAACCTCGTCGATGCTGCGACTGGCACGCAGCGGTACCAGTTTGCCTGTCGCGCGGTAGTACTCGACGACCGGCTTCGTCTGCTCGTGGTAGAGAGCGAGCCGGCGTGCGATCGAATCGGGCGAGTCGTCGATGCGCCCCTCGTCGCGTGCGCGGCCGAGCGCGCGCTCCTTGGCCGTCTCGTCGTCGAGATCGAAGAAGAAGACGGCGTCGAGCGTGCGGCCGATCTCGGTGAGCATCTGATCGAGCGCCTCGGCCTGCGCCAGATTCCGTGGAAACCCGTCGAGGATGAACCCGCTGCGGGCATCGTCCTCCGCCAGCCGCTCGCGGATCATCTGGATCGTGATCTCGTCCGGGACGAGGTCGCCGCGGGCCATGATCCCGTTCACCTCGCGCCCGAGCGGCGTCCCATCGTCGAGGGCGCGGAACATCTCGCCCGTGGAGACGTGCGGGATCTCGCGCTCCGCTGCGATGCGCTTGGCCTGCGTTCCCTTCCCCGACCCCTGCGGGCCGAGCACGAGCACGTTCACTATTTCAAGAAACCTTCGTAGGAGCGCATCATCATCTGCGACTCCATCTGGCGCATCGTGTCGAGCGCGACGCCGACCGCGATCAGCACCGAGGTGCCGCCCAGGGCGCGCCCGGTCGATTGCGAGAAGCCGCCGTAGCGGATGAAGAGCGTCGGCAGCGTCGCGATCAACGCGAGGTAGACGGCGCCCGGCAGTGTCAGCCGCGTCAGCACGCGGTCGAGGTACTGGGCGGTCGGCGGGCCGGGCCGGATGCCCGGGATGTAGCCGCCGTAACGGCGCAGGTTGTCGGCCTGGTCGACCGGGTTGAACTGGACCGCGGTGTAGAAGTACGTGAAGATCACGATCAGGAAGCCCTGCATGACCATGTAGGGAACCCCGGTCGGCAGGAAGTGCTGGTTGACGAAGCCCTGCGTCTGCGGGAAGTACTGGCCGATCGTCGGCGGGAACGCCATCACGGCCGCCGCGAAGATGACCGGGATGACGCCGGCCATGTTCACCCTCAGCGGCATGTAGGTCGACCCGCCCGCGGTCATGCGGCGGCCAACCATGCGCTTCGCGTACTGGATCGGGATCCGGCGCTGGCCCTCCTGGATGAAGACGACCGCGGCGACGATCGCCAGCGCGACCAGGGGGAAGAAGAGCTTCTCCATCGGGCCACCGTTCCACCACGCGGCGATCCCGAGCGGGGCGCTGGTCAGGATCGAGGCGAAGATGAGCAGCGAGATGCCGTTGCCGATGCCGCGCTTGGTGATCAGCTCGCCCAGCCACATCAGCAGCGTCGTGCCGACGGTGAGCGTGATGATGATCAGCGTCATCCTGCCGAGGTTCGCGTCGAGCGCGCCCTGGCGGCGGAAGAGGAACGCGTAGCCGGTCGACTGCGCCGCGGCGAGCAGCACGGTCAGGTAGCGCGTGTACTGGTTGATCTTGGCGTATCCGGACTCGCCTTCCTTCTGGAGCTCGGCGAGCCGCGGGATCACGACCGTCATCAGCTGCAGGATGATCGAAGCCGTGACGTACGGCATAATCCCGAGCGCGAAGAGCGAGAACTGCGAGAGCGCCCCGCCTGAGAAGAGGTTGAGGAGACCAAGGATGGTGCCGCCCCGCCCCTGGAAGTAGTTGTTGATCGTCTCGGAGTCGACGCCGGGCGCCGGCATCCACGAGCCGAGCCGGTAGATCGCCAGGATCAGCGCGGTGAAGAGGACACGGCGGCGCAGCTCAGGGACGCGCCACGCGTTCGCGAGCCAGCTGAACACCTACGAGTCCTCGGTTGGCGCTTCGGTCTCGGCTGCCGCTTCGGGCTCGGCTGCCGCTTCCGGCTCGGCGGCCTCTGACTCCTCGGCCTTCGGCTTCGCAGCCTTATGCTTCTTCTTGCGCGGATCCTTCGGCTCCTTGAGCGCTGTCGCGCTGCCGCCCGCGGCCGTGATCTTCTCGCGCGCGCTGGCGGAGAAGGCGTGGGCGGTGACGGCAAGCTTCTTCTTGAGGTCGCCGGTACCGAGCACCTTCACGTCCGCCTTCGTGTTCTTCAGCAGGCCCTTCTCGACCATCGCCTCGATGTTGACCGTGTCGCCGTCGGCGAAGACCCGATCGAGATCGCGCAGGTTGATCGGCTGCGAGTAGGTCCGGAACGGGCCGATCGGCATCGCGTCCGCGGAGGTGTTGCCGCGGAGCTTCGGCGCGCGCATGTCGAGCGGCATCTGGCCGCCCTCGAAGCCGGCCGGCATCTTCTTCGAGCCCGCGCGCGACTTCTGGCCCTTGATCCCGCGGCCGGAATAGCGGCCCTTGCCCGAGCCCAGGCCGCGGCCGACCCGCTTGCGGTCCTTCCGCGCCTGCGCAGGCTTGAGGGTCGAGAGGTTGAGCTGCTCGTCGGCCATGGCTACTTGTCGACCCGCACGAGGTGGGCGACTTTCCTCAGCTTACCCTGGAGCTCCGGGTTGTCCTTGAGCTCGTTGGTCTGACCGATCCGGCCGAGGCCGAGCGAGCGCAGCGTGCCGCGGTTCGCCGGGTTCTGGCCGATCGCGCTCTTGACCTGCGTCACTCTCATCGCTCCACCGCCGGCAAAGCCGGCGCCTCCGCTCGCTGCTCCGTCAAGCCTACGCAGCTCACGATGTCTCCTCGACCTCGGTGGTCGCCTCGACGGTCTCGGGAGCGGGCACGGGCTCGGCTGCAGGCTCCTCGACGGGGGGTGCGCGCCACGGCAGCACCTCGGCGATCGTCTTGCCGCGCATCTTGGCGACGTCCTCGGGGCGGCGCAGCTTCTTCAGCCCGTCCACGGTTGCCTTCGCCATGTTGATCGGGTTCGTCGTGCCGAGGCTCTTCGCGAGCACGTCGCGGATCCCGGCGAGCTCGAGCACCGCACGGACGCCGCCGCCGGCGATGACGCCGGTTCCCTCCGACGCGGGCCGGATGAACACCTTGGCGGCGTCGAAGCGGCCGAGGATCTCGTGGGTGACGGTGGTGCCGTGCTTGGGCACGGTGAACAGGTTCTTCTTCGCGTCGTCGACGGCCTTCGAGATCGCGAGCGGAACCTCGCGAGCCTTGCCGTAGCCGACGCCGACGCGGTCGACCTCGTCGCCGATCACGACGAGCGCCGTGAACGAGAAGCGGCGGCCGCCCTTGACGACCTTGGCGACCCGATTGATCTCGATCACGCGCTCCTTGAGCTCGCGAACCTCCTCGCGGGCGATCACTTCTCTCTCGACACTGCTCATAGCTCCGCCGCCGGCAAAGCCGGCGCCTCCGCTCCTTGCTGCTCCGTCAAGCCTACGCAGCTACTCAAAACTTCAGTCCTCCCTCACGCGCGCTCTCCGCGAGAGCCTTGACGCGTCCGTGGTACAGGTAGCCGCCGCGATCGAACACGACGGCTTCGATGCCGGCCTTCTTCGCAGCCTCGGCGAGCGCCTTGCCCACCTCGGACGCCTGCTCGGTCTTGTTCCCCTTGAACGACTTCTTCAGCCCCAGCCAGCTCGCGCCCGCGATCGTGCGGCCGCTGTCGTCGTCGATCAGCTGCGCGAAGATGCCCTTGTTCGAGCGGAAGACGGCGAGACGCGGCCGCTCGGCCGTGCCGGCCACCTTGCCGCGAATCCGGCGATGACGGCGCTCACGCGCCTGGCGGGTGGTGACAGTGCTCATAGCTCCACCGCCGGCAAAGCCGGCGCCTCCGCTTGCTGCTCCGTCAAGCCTACGCAGCTACTCATGCGCGCTTACCGACCTTTCTCCGCACGACCTCGTCGACGTAACGGATCCCCTTGCCCTTGTACGGCTCGGGCGGGCGCACCTGGCGCACCTCGGCGGCGGTCTGGCCGACCTGCTGCTTGTTCGTGCCCTTGACGATCACCTGCGTCGGCGCCGGCACCTCGAAGGTGATCCCGGCCCGCGGCTTGACGACGACGGAATGGGAGTAGCCGACGTTCAGCTCGAGGTCGGTGCCGCGCAGCGCGGCGCGATAGCCGACGCCCTGGATCTCCAGGTGCTTCTCGAAGCCCTTCGTGACGCCCTCGACCATGTTCGCGATCAGCGTCCGCGTCAGCCCGTGGAGCGCGCGGTCTTCGCCGCGCTCGGTCGGCCGGGTCACGAGCAGCTCTCCCTCGTTCTGCTCGACCTTCATCCGCTGCGGGATCACCTGATCGAGCTCGCCGAGCGGCCCGTTGACCTGTACGCGCCCAGGGGAGATCGCGATGTTGACGGAGCTCGGGACCTCGATGGGCTTTCTGCCGATACGACTCATGGGGCTACCAGACGAACGCGATCACTTCGCCGCCGATACCGCGCTCGGCAGCCTGGCGGCTCGTGATCAGGCCGGTTGACGTGGACAGGATCGCGGTGCCGAGACCGCCGAGAACGCGCGGCAAGCGGTCCTTGCGCGCGTAGACGCGGCGGCCGGGGCGCGAGACGCGCTTGACGCCCGTGATCACGCGCTGGCGGTTGCGGCCGAACTTGAGCTCGACGACGAGGGTCGAGAACGGCTGGCCCTCGACCTCGACGACGCGGAAGTCCCTGATGTAGCCCTCGTCCCTGAGGACGCGCGCGATCTCCTCCTTGATCCGGGAGGTCGGCATCTCGGCGGTGTCCTTCATCGCCTTGTTGGCGTTGCGGATCCGCGTCAGCATGTCTGCGATCGGGTCGGTCAGCATCCTTGTCCCTCCCCCTACCAGCTGCTCTTCGTCATGCCGGGGATGGCGCCCTGATGAGCGAGCTCGCGCAGGCAGATCCGGCAGAGGCCGAACTTCTTGAACACCGCACGCGGGCGCCCGCAGCGATTGCAGCGGGTGTAGTTGCGCACCTTGAACTTCTGCGGGCGCTTCTGCTTGACGACGAGAGACGTCTTGGCCACTACTGGTCCTTCCTGTCTTCGTTCGCGAACGGGAGCCCGAGACCGCGCAGGAGCGCAAGCGCCTGCTCGTCCGTCGTCCCGGCCGAGGTGGTGATGGTGACGTCGAGGCCCCGGACCTGCCCGACCGAGTCGTAATCGATCTCCGGGAAGATGATCTGCTCGCGCACGCCGAGCGAATAGTTGCCGCGCCCGTCGAACGAGCCCGGGTTGAGACCGCGGAAGTCGCGGATGCGCGGGAGCGCGACCGACACCAGCCGGTCGAGGAACTCGTACATGCGGGCGCCGCGCAGCGTCACCTTGGCGCCGACGGCCATGCCCTCGCGGAGCTTGAAGCTCGCGATCGACTTGCGCGCCTTGCGCACCTGGGCACGCTGGGCGGCAATGATCGAGAGCTCCTCGATCGCCGAGTCGAGCGCCTTGGCGTCCGTCTTCGCGTCGCCGACGCCCATGTTCAGCGTGATCTTCTCGATCTCCGGCACCTGCATGATCGATTTCAGGCCGAGCTCCTCCTGCAGCTGCGGGCGCAGCTCGGAGTAGCGGTCCTTGAGGCGCGGGCTGTAGGTCGCGGTCGCCATCAGCGGTCCACTTCCTGGCCGCAGCCGTCGCGCTTGCAGACGCGCACGCGCACCTGCTCGCCCTTGATCTCCTTGACTTTCATCCCGACACGCGTCGGCAGGCCGCAGACGGGGCAGACGAGCATCACGTTCGAGACGTCGACGGGCGCGGCCTTCTCGATCCGGCCGCCCGGGGACATCTGCGTGCCGCCCATGCGGTTGGAGTCGCGGAGCGGACGCGGGCGCGTGTGCCGCGTCATCACGTTCAGGTTCTCGACGAGCACGCGGCCGTCGCGGGGGCGCGCCTCGATGATCCGCCCCTGCTTGCCGCGGTCCTTGCCGGCGAGGATCTGGACGAGATCGCCCTTCTTGATCTTGATTTTCGTTGCCATCTTGCTCAGAGCACCTCGGGGGCGAGACTGACGATTTTCATGAAGTTCTTCTCACGCAGCTCGCTGGCGACGGGCCCGAAGATGCGCGTCCCGCGCGGGTTGCGCGCGGCGTCGATGATCACAGCTGCGTTCTCGTCGAACGCAATCTGCGTGCCGTCGTCACGGCCGTAGGGCTTCTTCGTCCGGACGACAACCGCCCTGACGACCTCGCCCTTCTTGACCGTGCCCTGGGGCGTCGCGGACTTCACGGTACCTACGATCACGTCGCCGACGCGGGCGTAGCGCCGTTTCGACCCACCCATGACGCGGATGCAGAGGATCTCGCGGGCGCCGGTGTTGTCGGCGACCCGAAGTCTGGATTCCTGCTGGATCACTTCGCGGCCTGCACGATCTCGGCCAGGCGCCAGTTCTTCGTCTTCGAGATCGGGCGCGTCTCGATGATCTTGACGATGTCGCCGAGCTTGGCCTGGTTCTGCTCGTCGTGGGCGTGGAAGCGCTTCGAGCGGCGGACGACCTTCTTGTAGCGGCGGTGCGCCTTGATCGTGTCGACCTTGACGACGATCGTCTTGTCGCCCTTGTCCGAGACGACCGTGCCCATCCGCTCCTGGCGGCGGCCGAACTCGTGCTCGGGCTTCGGGAGGCGGACAATGGGCTTGCGCTCGGTCGCCTTCTCGCGCTTGACGCGGCCCTTCGTCGTGCTCGGGCGGAGCGCGCGCGGCAGGTGCTTGCGCTTCGGCTTCGGGCCGGACTGCGGTGCCGGAGCGGCAGGCTCTGAGGGTGCTTCGGGCGCGGCTGCGGCGGCCGGCTCCTCGGCAGGTGCCTCGTCCTCGGCGGCGGGCTCCTCGACGGGGGGCTCGGACTCGGGCTCGGCCTCTGCGACGGGCTCCTCGGCGGGCGCCTCCTCGGCAACCGGCTCCTCCTCGACGACGGGCTCCTCAACGACGGGCTCCTCCGCGACGGGCTCCTCGACCGGCTCCTCGGCAACCGGCTCCTCGACGACAGGCTCCTCGACGACAGGCTCCGGCTCGGCCTCGGCCGCGACCTCGTCCATCGCCTCGGTCGACGCCATTGGCGCACCCTCGTCCACAGCGGGCGTTGCCGCCTCTGCCTCGGGCGCCTCAACGACCGTCTCCTCGACGGGTGCGTCCTCGGTCTTCTTGGTCTTCCCGGCAGTCTTCTTGTCTGCGGGCTTCTTCTCTGCCATTACGTTATCCCCAGTTTCTGTGCGTGCTTCGAGTCGCGCTCGTGGCGGACGGTGAGAATGCGGGCGATCTCGCGCTTCGCCGCGCGCAGCCGGGCGCTGTTGTCGAGCGCGCCGGTCGCGGACTGGAAGCGGAGGTTGAAGAGTTCCTGGCGGCGCTCGTGGAGCGTGCGCTGCAGCTCGTCGTCGGTCATGTCGCGGAGCGTCCTAGCTTTCAAAGAGATCAGCTTCCTTCTTGACGATCTTCGTCTTCACCGGCAGCTTCTGGCTCGCGAGCGAGAGCGCCTCCCTGGCGAGCGGCTCGGGCACGCCGGCCAGCTCGAACATCACCCGTCCCGGCTTCACGACGGCCACCCAGTGTTCCGGAGAGCCCTTGCCCGAGCCCATGCGGGTCTCGGCCGGCTTGGCCGTGACCGACTTGTCCGGGAAGACGTTGATCCAGACCTTGCCGCCGCGCTTGATCTTGCGCGTCATCGCAATCCGGGCCGCCTCGATCTGCCGGTTGGTGATCCAGCCCGCCTCGAGCGACTTGATCCCGTAGTCGCCGAACTGCACCTCGGTCTGGCCGCGCGACAGCCCGCGACGGCGACCGCGGTGCACGCGGCGGTATTTGACCTTCTTCGGGAGCAGCATTAGCTGTCGCCCTCCTTGCCCGCATCGTCGG
>JANMJY010000291.1:0-7882 GCA_031371615.1 Actinomycetes bacterium
CTCGAGCCGCAGGCGTCCGGCGACCTTCCGCATCGCCTTCGTCTGAGCGGAGCCACCGACGCGCGAGACGGAAGTACCGACGTTGATCGCCGGACGAATCCCCGAGTAGAAGAGGTCGGCCTCGAGGAAGATCTGGCCGTCCGTGATCGAGATCACGTTGGTCGGGATGTAGGCCGCCACGTCGCCGGCCTGCGTCTCGATGATCGTGAGCGCGGTCAACGAGCCGCTCCCGAGGTCGTCGGAGAGCTTGCACGCCCGCTCGAGCAGACGCGAATGGAGGTAGAAGACGTCACCGGGATACGCCTCGCGGCCCGGCGGGCGGCGGAGGAGCAGCGAGAGCTGCCGGTAGGC
This sequence comes from Actinomycetes bacterium, assembly GCA_031371615.1. GTDB lineage: Bacteria > Actinomycetota > Thermoleophilia > Gaiellales > Gaiellaceae > Gaiellasilicea. Next base: position 352 of record JANMJY010000291.1, read on the forward strand.
GTCGGCGTGCTTGGTCAGGTCGTCGTAGACGATCAGCGCGTGCTTGCCGTTGTAGAGGAAGTACTCGCCCATCGCGGCGCCCGCGAACGGGGCCATCCACTTGATCGGCGCCGCCTCGTGCGCGGCAGCGGTGACGATGATCGTGTACTCCATCGCGCCCTCTTCCTTCAGGCGCTCGTAGACCTGCGCAACGGTCGAGCCCTTCTGCCCGATCGCGACGTAGATGCAGATCACGTCGGTGTCGCGCTGGTTGATGATCGCGTCGATCGCTACGGCGGTCTTGCCGGTGCCGCGGTCGCCGATGATCAGCTCGCGCTGGCCGCGCCCGACGTTCGTCATCGAGTCGATCGCCTTGACGCCGGTCTGGAGCGGCTCCTTCACCGGCTGGCGCTCGATCACGCCCGGCGCTTTGAACTCGAGCGGCCGGCGCTCGTCCGACTCGACCGGGCCGCCGCCGTCGACCGGGTTGCCGAGCGGGTCGACGACGCGGCCGAGCAGGCTGTCTCCGACCGGCACGTCGACGACAGAGCCCGTCCGCTTGACCGGCTCGCCTTCCTTGACCTCCTGCCACTCGCCGAAGAGCGCCACCCCGACGTTGTCCTCCTCCAGGTTGAACGCGATCCCGACGACGCCGTGCTCGAACTCGAGCCGCTCGAGCGAGACGCAGTTCTCGAGCCCGTGGACGCGGGCGATCCCGTCTCCGACCTGGAGCACGGAGCCGACCTCGGAGAGGTCGGTCTGGACGTCGTACTGCTCGATCCGGGACTTGAGAATCGAGGTGATCTCTTCGGGGCGTAGCTTCACGTGTTCAGCTCCTTGTCACTAGTTCATGGCGCAGCCTGTCGATCCGGCCCTTGACGCTCGCGTCGACGCGCAAGGAGCCCGCTTGGAGCACGATCCCGCCGATCAGCGACGAGTCGACCTTGCGCGTCGCCTCGACGGTGCGGCCCGACGCCTGCTCGATCTTCGTCAGGATCGAGGCAGCCTCCTCGTCGGACAGCTCGTACGCCGTCGTCAGCTCCACGATCAGGCGCTTCTGCTCGGCCGCGACGAGCGCGTCGAGCTCGCGGTAGATCTCCTCGATCTCGCTCGCCCGCCCCTTCTCGGACACGAGCAGGACGAAGTTGCGCAGGAGCTCGTGGGCATCGCCCATGATCTCGCCGAGGATGCCCGCCTTCTGCTGTGGATCGAGCTCGGGGTTCTCGAGCACGCGGCGGAGCTCGGGCACTGCACCGATCGCGGCCGCGAAGTCGCCGAGCTGCTCGTGGACGACGTCGAGCTTGCCCGCGTCCCTCGCGGCCTGGAAGAGCGACCGCGCGTACATCCGGTGCGAGACGGCCACTAGTTCCGCTCGGCCTCGAGCGCGGAGAAGTCGAGCTCGCCGATCGCATCCTCGATCAGCTTCCGGTGGTCGTCGCGGTCGAGGATCTTGCCCGTCACCTTGGCGGTCGCCGCGAGCGTCAGCTCGGCCACCTCGGCGCGGATCGCCTCGAGCGCGCGGACGGTCTCGGCCTCGATCTGCTTGCGCGTCTCCTCGAGCCGGCGCTGCCGGTCGACCTCCACCTCCTCGCGAGCGCGTTCGCGCTGCGAGTCGGCGACCTTGCGGGCCTCGGCGAGGATCTGCCCCGCCTCGCTCTTCGCCTGGCCGATCAGGGCCTTGTGCTCCTCGAGCAGCCGTCTGGCTTCGGCGCGCGCGTGCTCGGCCTCCTCGAGCGCGGAGCGGATCCGCTCGCGGCGCTCGTCGATCATCTTCTGGATCGGGCCGAAGGCGAACTTCCTCAGGACGAAGAAGGTGATCGCAAAGCAGACGAGCGTCCAGATCATCAGGCCCGGGACGACGTCGATCAGCGGTGAGGCTGCGAGCAGCATCAGGTGCGTCTCCTTCTTTCCTTAGACCAGGACGTAGGCGAGCAGGCCGCCGATCAGGCCGTAGAAGACGACTGCCTCGGTGAGGGCGAAGCCGAGCCACTGGATGCCCTGCAGCTCACCACGGAGCTCCGGCTGCCGCGCGACTGCCTGGATCATCGAGCCGAAGATGTTGCCGATGCCGATGCCGGCCCCGAGCGAGCCGAGACCGATGCCGAGGGCGAGCGCGATCGCCTTGCCGGCGTCGACGTTGCTCGCGGCTGCGGCGAGAAGACTGAGAGACATGCTGGGTACTCCTCCTTGTTAGGACGCGTTAGTGCTCGGGCTCGATTGCCGAGCCGATGTAGATGGCAGAGAGTGCGGCGAAGATGAACGCCTGGATCGAGACCACGATCACGACCTCGAAGATGTAGAAGGCTGCGGCGGCACTGACCGTGAGAGGCGCCAGATAGAGGTGCCCGGTCACGAACACGAGGCCGATGAAGGACAGGATCAGCATGTGGCCGGCGAGCATGTTGGCGAAGAGACGGACGCTGAGGCTGATCAGGCGCATGAACTGGCCAAGGATCTCGAGCGGGACGATCAGAGGCAGGATCGCCTTCGGCACGTCCGGGATCCAGCTCCTGAAGTACTTGACGGGGCCGTTGAAGCGGATTCCCTCCACGTGTGTGAAGACGAAGGTCATCAGCGCGAGGGCGAGCGTGACGCTGATCGACGACGTGGCCGCGTAGATGGCCAGCGTCGGCAGCTCCACACTCGTGCCCGGCACCGTGAACTTCTCGTTCGAGAGCGGCAGCGGGATGAACCCGATCATGTTCACGACCCAGATGAAGAGCATCAGGGCGGCGACGTAGGGGAACCAGAGGCCGATCGCCTTGCTCGGCAGGCCTTGCTCGGCGACCTGGGTCTGCGCGATGTCGTAGATCATCTCCCCGACCGCCTGCCTCTTGCCGACCTCGTTCTTCGCGCCGATCCGCGCCCGCATCAGGAAGAGGCCGAGCGCGATCGTCACGACCGTGGCCAGGAGCAGGTACGCGACGGCCTTGTTGATCGAGAGGTCGAGCGGGCCGAGGTGGATCGGGATCCACTCGCCGAGCTCGAAGTCGGTCTCGGGGTTGAACTTTTCTTCGTCGGCCCCAGCCGCGGACGAGGCCAGCGCGACCGACGGAAGCGCGAGCCAGACGAGGAGCACGAGCGCGCTAAGCCGTTTCACGAGCGCCTCCCTTCGGCTGGCCGGAGAAGTAGAGCGCGAGCGAGACGGCCAGCTCGAGCGTGTAGGCGAGCGCGTACAGCAGGACGACGGCGAGCGCGAGCCGCGCGTCCGTTGCTGCGAGCGCGACCACGACGACCATCACCGCGAGCGCTCGAAACGTCATCCCAAAGCCCACCACGCCTGAGCCGGCGAGGTTACCCATGCCCCGGCGCAGGTGCGTCAGTAGCACAGCGAGGAGACGCGAGGCGGCCCACAGCGTCCCGCCGATCACCCAGGCGCGCACCTCCCAGCCGGCGGCGAGGAAGACCGGGAGCGCAAGCGCGATCACGGCGCCTCCGGCGATGAGGGGCAGCCTCTGGTCCGGGAGCGGCCGCGGGGTGGCGAAGGCGCCCGCCATCAGAGCGCGTGCCCGTAGCGCTTGTAGGTCATCAAGACGCCGAAGGGAAGTCCGAGGATCGCGCCGGCGAGGAAGCCCCACGCGATCGAGCCGAGCAGCCAGCCGATCCCGATCCCGATCGCGATCACGGCCGCGGTGCTGCCGATCAGAACGGAGCCGGCCCCCGCAAGGCTGAGGTTCGGGGTCGGCTTCGGCTCCATCTGCGCGGCGAGCATATCAGAGCTTGTAACAGCGGAAAGCCGCCTTGTTTGGGGAAAAGCGACGACTTTGTATTAGGCCGAACGGCGCTCCTCCGCCGGGTCTTCCGGCCGGCTGCGGCGGAAGCGGCGCGGGTTGTTCAGCTTGACGATCTCGAGCACGTAGACGACGTAGAGGGAGAACGCGAGCGCGACGAGCGCGATCGCGGCGACCGCGATCGTCTGCGGGAGATGCCAGTGTCCGCCCTCACGGAAGGGGATGAACCGCGTCGCCAGCGCCGCGCCGGCGAGCGTGCCGCACCACGCCCACATCGTCACGGCCGCCCGGCGCTGCGAGAACCCTCGTCGCAAGAAGCGGAAGTGGAGGTGTGACTGGTCCGGCGCCGATACACGCTGCCGGTGCTTGAGCCGCCGCGCGACGACGAACGACGTGTCCAGGATCGGCACCGCGAGCACGAGCAGCGGCAGGAAGAGAACGACCGTCGACGCGGTCTTCAACAGCCCTTGGACGGAGACCGCCGCCAGCAGGAACCCGAGCACCAGCGCGCCCGAATCGCCCATGAAGATCCTGGCCGGAAAGAAGTTGTGGCGCAGAAACCCGATGCACGCTCCCGCGACGATCGCCGAGAGCACAGCCGGATCGATCTTGCCGAGCGAGAGCGCCAGCACCGCATAAGTGATCCCGGCGATCGCGCAGACCCCTGCCGCGAGGCCGTCCATGCCGTCCAGGAAGTTGACCATGTTCATCACCGCGACGATCCAGAGCACGGTCAGCGGCATGCCGACGACGGCCGGGAGGTCGACCGGGCCGAAGAAGGGGAACGTGAAGTGGTCGATCCAGACGCCGAAGAAGGGCGGGATCGCGGCTGCCACGACCTGGCCGGCTCCCTTGCGCCCCGGTTTGAGCACGCGAAAGTCGTCGATCGCGCCGACAACGGTCGCCACGGCGGCACCGGCCAACACACCGCGCGTCTCGCGGCCGAGATCGAGGAACAAGAGCGCGGGCACGAAGATCCCGAAGAAGATCGCCAGGCCGCCGAGCCGCGGGATCGGGTTCACGTTCAGCCGCCGGCTGCCCGGACGGTCGACCACGCCGAGGATCCTCGCCATCCCTCCGACCGCGGGCGTCAGCAGGATCACGATCACGAAGGCGGCGATCGCGCCGTAGATAACCTCGGGATGGTCGCGGAGCGCGTCCATCAGTGCCGTCTCACTTCGTTCCGTAGAGCCGGTCGCCTGCGTCCCCCAGGCCCGGCACGATGTACCCCTGCTCGTTCAGCTCCCGGTCGATCGCCGCGCACACGATGTGGACGTCCGGGTGCTCCTCGTGCACGCGGGCAATCCCCACCGGCGCGGCCACGAGGCAGACGAGCGTCACGGAGCGCGCGCCCGCCGCCTTGACCGCCGCGATCGCCGCGGCGCTCGAGTTCCCGGTCGCGAGCATCGGGTCGAGCACGAGCGCGTCCCGCTCGGGAAGGTCGTCGGGCAGCTTGATGTAGTACTCGACCGGCTGGAGCGTCTCCTCGTCGCGGTAGAGCCCGATGAAGCCGACCCGGGCGCTCGAGATCAGCGAGAGCACGCCCTCGAGCATGCCGAGTCCCGCCCGCAGCACCGGGTTGACGGCGACCTTCTTCCCGGAGATCCGCTGGGCCAGCATTTTCTCGAGCGGCGTCTCGATCTCGACCGGCTCGGTCGGGAAGTCCTTCGTCGCCTCGTAGGTAAGCAGGAGGGTCAGCTCGTTCACGAGCTTGCGGAAGTGGACGGTCGGCGTCTCCTTGTCGCGCAGGTAGGAGAGCTTGTGCTGCACCAGCGGGTGCGTGACCTCCGTGACGCGTCGATTCATGCGTACGTCGTGTAGCCGCGGAAGCCCGCGTAGAGCGGCCGCTTGGCGCAGAGGGCTTCCGCTCGCGCGGCGAGCGCACCGAGATCCTCGTCTGCAAGCGCCCCGGCGATGACCCTCCCAACCTCGCGGAAGTCCTCCTCGTCGAAGCCGCGCATCGTCGCGGCGGGGGTGCCGATGCGGACACCCGACGCGACCGTGGGTGGACGCTCGTCGAACGGGACCGTGTTGCGGTTGACGGTCAGCTTCGCCTCGTCGAGGCGCTCCTCGGCGGCGGCTCCCGTCCAGTCGGTCGCACGGAGGTCGAGCTGCAGCAGATGGGTGTCGGTGCCTCCGGTGAGGACGTCGAGACCGCGGGACATCAACTCCTCGGAGAGCGCGTCGGCGTTCGCGCGCACCTGGGTCTGGTAGTCGCGGAACGCAGCGGTGGCGGCAATCCGGAAGCACGCGGCCTTGGCCGCGATCACGTGCTCGAGCGGCCCACCCTGCATGCCGGGGAAGACGGCCCGGTCGACGGCCTGCGCGTGCTCGGCCCGGCAGAGCACGAAGCCCGACCGCGGGCCGGCCAGGGTCTTGTGGGTCGTCGAGGTGACGATGTCGCAGTGCTCGACGGGGTTCGGGTGCAGGCCGGCGGCGACGAGCCCGGAGAAGTGCGCCATGTCGCACATCAGGAGCGCGCCGACCTCGTCTGCGATCTTGCGGAACTCGGCCGTGTCGACCGTGCGCGGATAGGCGGAGCCGCCGCAGACGATCAGCTTCGGCCGGTGCTCCTTCGCGATCCCGAGCACCTCGTCGTAGTCGACCATGTTCGTCTCGCGCGAAACGCCGTAGGAGGCGATCGTGTAGAGCCTGCCCGAGAAGTTGACCTTGAGCCCGTGCGTCAGGTGGCCGCCGTGGTCGAGCCGCAGGCCGAGGATCGTGTCGCCAGGCTGGAGCAGCGCGAAGTACGCGGCCATGTTCGCCTGCGCGCCCGCATGCGGCTGCACGTTCGCGTGCTCGGCGCCGAAGAGATCCTTCGCCCGGTCGATCGCCAGCTGCTCGATCTCGTCGACGACTTCGCAGCCGCCGTAGTAGCGCTTGCCGGGATAGCCCTCGGCGTACTTGTTCGTGGGCACGGAGCCGACGGCCTCGAGCACGCTCGGCCAGGTGAAGTTCTCCGATGCGATCAGCTCGATCTGGTTGCGCTGGCGCTCGAGCTCCTGTCCGAGCAGCTCCGCGATCTCCGGATCGACGTCGGCGAGACCGGCGCTGCGAAGCTGGTCGAGCGTTTCCTGGGCGACGGCCATGCCGTTCCTCCTCACCGCGGGGTCGAGTCGATGCTAGAGCACCGAGCCGACGACCCGGAGCGCGTCTGCGGCTGAAGCCGCCCCTTCCCGCAGCACGATTGGCTCCGGGCCGGTGAAGTCGATCACGGTCGAGGGCGTGCCGGGCAGCTCCCCGCCGTCGACGAACGCGTCGGCCGCTCCGAGGAGCTCCTCCGGCACGTCGCCGAGTGTGCGCGGGTCTGGCCCGCCGGGAAGGTTGGCGCTCGTGGCCGCGATCGCTCCCACCTTCGCCAGTACCTCGCCTCCTGGGCCGGCGAGCTCCGGGACGCGGACGCCGATCGCATCGGCGTTCGTCCCGGTCAGCCAGCGGAACCGGCGCGCCGGGTTCGGGAGGATCAGGGTGAACGGGCCGGGCAGCAGGGCGGCGGCGATCGAGCCCGCGCGGCCGCGGAGCTCCGGCACGCACTCGAAGAGCAGCTCGAGGTCGGCGGCGACGAGAGCCGTCGGCTGCACACCGTCGCGGCCCTTCGCGCGGTACAGCCGATGCACCGGCGCCTCGGAATAGGGCGTCGTCGCGAGTCCGTAGACGGTGTCGGTCGGAATCACGGCCAGCCGCCCGGCGCGAATCGCGTCAACGGCCGCTTCAACCGCCGACACGCCGGCCCTCCAGCACACGGTCGCGACCGGTCAGATCAGCGGTCGTCGCGACCTCGCCGTACCCGAGCTCGTCGAGGAGCGAGGCAGTCGCGGGCG
>JANMJY010000299.1:0-2462 GCA_031371615.1 Actinomycetes bacterium
GAGCCAGGCGGCCGGACCGAGACGTTCGCGTCGACACGCAACGTGCCCTTCTCCATCTCGGCGTCGGAGATCCCGAGCTCGACGATCGTCTGGCGCAGCAGACGCAGGAAGCGCAGCGCCTGGTCGGCCGAGCGGATCTCCGGGCGCGTGACGATCTCGAGCAGCGGCGTCCCGCCGCGGTTGAAGTCGACGAGGGAGTAGTCCGCGCCGACCAAGCGCCCGGTCTCGCCCCCGGCGTGAACGGTCTTCGCCGCGTCCTCCTCCAGGTGCGCGCGCTCGATCCCGATCGTCTCATCCCCGTCGGCGGTCGGTACTAGCACTTTGCCATTGATGCAAGAAGGCAGATCGTATTGCGAGATCTGATAGCCCTTTGGCAAGTCGGGGTAGAAGTAGTTCTTGCGCGCGAAGACCGAGCGTGGCGCGATCTCACAGCCGAGGGCGAGCCCGAGCTTGAGCGTCCACTCGAGCGCGACCCGGTTCGGCACCGGTAGCGCGCCGGGAAAGCCGAGGCACACGGGACAGGTCTGCGTGTTCTCGCCACCGCCGAACCCGTTCGCGCAGCGGCAGAACATCTTCGTCCGCGTCTTCAGCTGCACGTGGACCTCGAGCCCGACGACCGGCTCCCAGCTCAACGCAGGCGCTCCGGTACGGGATCAAAACCGAGCGCTGTCTCGAGCGCATGGCCGGTGCGGAAGAGGGTGTTCTCGGAGAGCTGCGGCCCGATCAGCTGCAGGCCGACGGGCAGGCCGTCGGAGAGGCCGCACGGGATGTTCAGGCCCGGCAGTCCCGCCATGCAGGACGGGATCGTCAGCAGGTCGGAGAGGTACATCGCGAGCGGGTCGGCGGACTTCTCCCCGAGCTTGAACGCGACCGTCGGCGAGGTCGGGGAGACGAGCACGTCGAAGCGCTCGAACGCCGCAGCGTGCTCGCGGACGATCACCGTTCGCACCTTCTGCGCCTGGCCGTAATAGGCCTCGTAGTAGCCTGCCGAGAGGGCGTAGGCGCCGAGCATGATCCGGCGCTTCGGCTCGTCGCCGAAGCCGGCGTCGCGCGTGCGCTCGACCATCTCGTCGTAGCTGGCGCCGTCGACGCGGAGGCCGTAGCGGACGCCGTCGTAGCGGGCGAGGTTGGAGGAGGCCTCGGCCGGCGCGATCAGGTAGTAGCAGGGGAGGCCGTACTCGACAGAGCGTGGGAGCTCGCACTCCCCCACCTCGGCCCCGAGCTCCCTCGCCAGCTCGATCGCCTTCTGCACGGCGGCGGTGACGCCCGGCTCGATCCCCGCCGCATCGTTCAGCTCCTTGGGAACGCCGATCCGCAGCCCGTTCAGGCTCTCGCCCTGCGGCAGCTCGACCTCCGGCACGTCGACCGTCGTCGAGTCGGCGGGATCGCGGCCGGCGATGATCGAATAGAGGCGCGCGCAGTCGCGGACGTTCTTCGCGACCGGGCCGACCTGATCGAGGCTCGACGCGAAAGCGACGACGCCGAAGCGGCTGACGGTTCCGTACGTCGGCCGGAGCCCGACGTTCCCGCACAGAGCCGAGGGCTGCTTGATCGAGCCGCCGGTGTCGGAGCCGAGCCCCCAGGGCGCGAGGCCCGCCGAGACCGCTGCCGCGGTGCCGCCACCGGAGCCGCCGGGGACGCGCGTGGGATCCCAAGGGTTGTGCGAGGGCCCGTAGGCGGAGTTTTCGGTCGACGAGCCCATCGCGAACTCGTCCGTGTTCGTCTTGCCGATCAGCGGCAGCCCGGCGGCCTTGCAGCGTGCGGCGACCGTCGCGTCGAAGACGGGCACGTAGCCCTCGAGGATCTTCGAGCCGGCGGTCGTCTCCACGCCCTCGGTCGAGATCACGTCCTTGAGCGCGATCGGGACTCCCTCGCCGACGGCCTCGTCGACGGTCCGGAGGTAGCAGTGCAGCTCCGGGTCGCGCTCGGCGATCACGTCGAGGTAGGCGCCGTGCAGCTCGGCGGCCGAGACTTCCTTCTGCTCGAGCAGCCCGAGCGCCGCTTCGGCGGTCAGGCGCAGCGTGTCGATGCTCATGCGGTGGGCGGCACTTTGAAGAGGTCGCCCTCGCGCTGCGGCGCGTTCGCGAAGGCCTGGTCGAGCGTCAAGGACTCATGCGGCTCGTCCTCGCCGAAGCCATTCACGAGCTCGAGCGGATGCGAGGTTGGCGGCACGTCCGAGAGGTCGAGCTCGCTCACCTTCGAGACCGCCTCGAGGATCGCGCTCAGCTCGCCCGTGAGGCGCTCGACCTCCTCGTCGGTCAGCTCGAGCCGCGCCAGCTTCGCGACGTGCAGAACCTCTGCTCGTGTGATCGCCATCCCGTCAATCCTTCCAAAATGTGGGCCGCGGGACCGGGGGGGCCCCGGCCCCAAAAGGGGCGTAAGCGCGGGGGCCGGGGGTTTGCGGGTGCGATAGCAAAAAAAAAGGCCCCCCCACGGGGGCCCCGAGCCAAAGCGATTGAGAA
>JANMJY010000066.1:0-3861 GCA_031371615.1 Actinomycetes bacterium
CCTCAAGGGGACTTGGCAGCGAACAGGCTCGCCCGCCTACCTTGCCGGAAGAATTCGCGGCCGGGAGCGAAGCGACCCTTCAGGGGTCTTGGCAAAACCAGTGCCGGGGGCGGGAGTCGAACCCGCATGGCCGCTAGGCCAGCCGATTTTAAGTCGGCCGCGTCTGCCAATTCCGCCACCCCGGCCCAGGGGGCCACGGCTCTACGTCCCCGGGGCTAACTGCTCGGGCGGAATGCGCTCCGGACCCTTGTACCGGTGCTCCTTGACGAACGCCTCGAAGGCGCCCTTGTCGAACGTCTTGCAGGTGGCGAGCCAGCCGCGGCCGCGATCGCGCGTCCCAGCGGTCGAGGCGTCCGGGGCAGTCCAGGCAGAGAGCGTGATCCGGTTCGCATTGGACGCCAGCGGCACGATGATGATCGCGTTCGGGTCGCCGACGTTCGTGTACCAGTCCTTCAGCGCAGCGACGTCGGCCTTGGGTGCGTCGGGGCCGTAGTGAATGACGATGCCGCCGTGCTCGAGGTTGTGCAGCGTCTGGACGAGCGGGATCGACTCGTCGTAGGAGCCCCAGACCGCCCACTGGCCGTAGTGCGGCCCGCTCGTAGGCGGCATCGAGTTCCACTTCGGCTTCGCCGTGAGGGTCGGCACGTCCGAGTGGTCGGACTTGTTCGACAAGGCCGGGAAGCTCTGCAGCGTGCAACCTGCGCCCTCGAGCGCCGAGCGCTCGCCACCACCTGCGCCACCGGAGAGGAAGACGATCGCGAGCACGATCGCGAGGGCAACGACGCCCGAGCCTGCAATCAGATAGATGAGACGCCGCTGCCGGTCTGCCTTCGCCGGGTCGATGGGCGAGGAGCGCCGCTGCGGAGCCTGCGGGCGCTTGGGAGGGTTGGGAGCGCGGTCTTTCCTGGCCATCGGCGAGAGATCGTAGCCATTCCGCCCGGACGTCATTGCCGTCCGACGCGATCTCTACCGTTCGTCGGCCCTATGGTCATCGTCGCTCTCAGCATCGGCCTCCTCCTTGGCGCACTCATCACCTGGGTCGTTGCGTCGCAGCGTCTGGGAGTTGCCGAGCGGGAGCTCGCCGGGACGCGCGCCGAGCTGGACGTCGAGCGCCGCTCCTTCGACGACAAGGTCGTCAATGCCGTGCGGGCCGCTTCCGCTGACGCGTATAAGGCGAACAGCTCGGCGTTCCTCGAGATTGCGGAGTCCAAGCTGACCGGCTATGTCCGGCCTTTGAAGGAGTCCCTCGAGAAAGTCGACGGCCAGGTTCGGACATTGGAGCTGGCGCGCGAGCGGGCTTACGGCGCGCTCGGGACCCAGCTCTCGCAGCTGAGCGAGCGCACCGCGACGCTTGCCACTGCGTTGCGGACGCCGCATGTTCGCGGGCGCTGGGGCGAGATTCAGCTGAAGCGAGTTGTCGAGCTTGCCGGGATGCTGCCCTACTGCGACTTCGACGAGCAGGTGACCGCCTCGACCGATGACGGACGGCTGCGGCCCGACCTGATCGTCCGCCTGCCCGGCCAGAAGGTCGTGATCGTCGACGCGAAGGTTCCGCTCGCGGCCTATCTCGACTCGTGCGAAGCGACCGACGACGCCGACCGTGCCCGCCACCTCGAGTCGCACGCCCGCCAGGTGCGCGAGCACGTGGCGAAGCTGAGCGCCAAGAGCTACTGGCAGCAGTTCGGCGACACGCCCGACTACGTCGTCATGTTCCTGCCGGACGAAGGCTTCTTCCGCGCTGCGTGGGAGCAGGACCCTTCGCTCGTCGAGACGGCCGCTCGCTCACGCGTGCACATCGCCTCGCCGACCACGCTCATCGTCCTCCTTCAGTCGATCGCGTACGGCTGGCAGCAGGAGAGCGTTGCGGAGGATGCGCGCGAGGTTCTGGCGCTCGGGCGCGAGCTCTACGAGCGTATCGGCATCGTGGGCGGGCACCTGACGAAGATGGGAAACAGCCTCAAGGGCGCTGTCGGTGCGTTCAACGACACCGTCGGCTCGCTCGAGAAGCGGCTGCTGCCAACCGCCCGCAAGCTCGAGGGATTCGTCGTGTCCGACAAGGAACTGCCCGAGCTCACCGCAGTCGCCGAGCAGCCTCAGGCAGTCCAGGCGCCCGAGCTCGGCGAGCAGCTCCGGGCGATCGACGCGGCTTAGAAGCGCAGCAGCGCGCCGATCCCGTCGACGGGATCGAGATCCTGGCGGTGCTCGACCGCGAGCACGTCGCCGCCGTGAGCGACCGTGAGCCGGACCGCGAGGTCGAGCCCGTCGTCGCGCGCCTCCATCGTCGTCCCGTCGAGCGGACAGGTGCTGGCATCGAGCGCAGCACGCCCGCACGCGGGGCAGCGGAATGCATCCTTCTGGACGCCGTCCGTGTAGAGCAGCAGCTCGACCCGCCCGTCGGAGGCTGCCTCGAACGTTGCGGCCCAGCCGGAAACGCCGCGGGCGTTCTTGCCCGTCTCCTCGCGCCAGCGCTCGATCGCCTCGCCTTCCCGCGCTGCGCGCCATTGCTCCAGCCACGGGACGACGACCTCGTAGAGATCGCTGTCGGACGCATGTGCCTCCGCGGTCGTCCAGCCGATCACCGCGTCCCTCACGTCCGCCGAGAGTGCCTCCGCGAACTCGGAACGCGTCTCCTCGCCGCAAACGACGACGATGCGCGGCCGGCCGCGTCGGCGGAACCGAGCCTCCAGCTCCTCGGCCACCGCCCGGAAGTGCTCCTGCGCGAGGTTCTCGATGTGCCGCTGGTAGCGCGCCTGCGACCGGCCGCCCTGGTCGTGCCGGCCGGGCACATCGTCGGTGCGGTCCGCGACAGGCTCCAGCCGGCCGTTCCGTAGCGCCAGCAGGCGTCCCTGTTCGCGGCCGACGACGGCGACGAGGGCGCCGTGACCGCGCCCGAGCAGAGGGACGAGCGGAGCGAGCAGAAAGTCGTCGGCGACGCGCGCCGTATCGGGCACCGATGCCGGCAGCGCCAGCACGCTCCAGACGTTGTCCAGCCCAGCCGTGAACACGGCGAGGCCATGCGCGCCATTGCGCTCGAACTCGGCGTCGAAGAACTGCTCTAGGCGCTCGAAGTCGGCCTTCAGCCCGCTGCGAACCTCGTGCGCCAGGTCGGGCCGCGTCGCACCGTGCGACTTCGCGGCCTGGTCGAGCAGAGAATGCACCCGCGTCGTGGTGTCGCCGGCGGTCGGGGAGCGGCTCGGATCGAGGTCTAGATAGAGGCTGATCGCGCAGCCGTTCTCGGCGCGGAACGCCGCGAGCTCGCGCAACCCGTCCAGGCTGACCACTGTCGTCGCCATTCCGCCCTTTCTGCCTAGCCGGGCCCGATTCTAAGCGTCCCGGAGGGAGCGCGCGGAACACCTCGGGGCTCCGATTCGTTCTCTATCGTGAGGGCGCACACGCCCAGACAACAGGAAGAAGGAATGACGTGAGCGACGTTCGTGACGTGATCATCATCGGGGGCGGTCCCGCCGGCTACACCGCCGCGCTGTACGCAGCGCGCGGCAATCTGCGCCCGCTCGTGATCGAGGGGTTCAACTGGGGCGGCCAGCTGATGATCACGAGCGACGTGGAGAACTATCCGGGTTACACGGACGGGGTCATGGGCCCGGAGATGATGGCCGAGTTCCGTGCTCAGGCGGGGCGGTTCGGGACCGAGTTCCTCACCGACGACGTCACGCGGGTCGACTTCTCGGAACGTCCGTTCAAGATCTACGTCGGCGACGACGAGTACCTCGCCCGCACGGTGATCGTCGCGACGGGCGCCACTGCCCGCCAGCTCGGGCTCGAGTCGGAGCGCGCGCTCCACGGTCGCGGCGTCACGTACTGCGCCACCTGCGACGGCGCGTTCTACCGCGACCGTGAGGT
>JANMJY010000054.1:0-9898 GCA_031371615.1 Actinomycetes bacterium
CAACTTCGCCGCGCTCGCGATTCCCGTGACCACCCTCTTCGATCGTCTCGCGCCGAGCATCCTCACCGCCAACGCGATGGGCGCGCTCGTCGCGGTCGTCTCGATCGGCGTCACGATGGAGCTCTGGAAGGCGGTGCAGCATCCGTCCGGCCTGCTCCGGGGCCTGCTGCTGCCCGGCCTCGCGCTGCAGCGGCTGACGACCAGGGAGCCCTCGCTCGCGGACACCCGCGTCGCGCTCCTGGCCGTCGCCTCGGTTCTGCGCCGCGAGCTCTAGCCCGGCGGCGGCGGCGGGTCGCCCGCCGGCTTCATCACCTGGAAGACGGCGCCGGTCGAATCGTGCAGCACTGCGAGCCGGCCGATCTCCGGCAGGTCGAGCGGCTCCATCAGCACGTTGCCGCCGAGCTCCTTCGTCTTCGCGACGGTCTCGTCCACGTCTGCGACGGCGAAGACCGTCGACCAGTGCGGCGGCTCTCCCGGTGACGTCGGCTCGCGGACGCCGGCGATGCCTCTGCAGTCGACCTTGAGCACCCGGAAGGGCTGCTCCCCGCCCAGGTCCAGCTCGTCGACCTCGTAGCCGAAGACGGCCTCGTAGAACTCGGTCGCGCGAGCCGGGTCGGTCGTCTGGCACTGGTTCCAGAGGAACGTGCCGGGCTCGTTCGCGAGCTGCGCGCCGATGTGCGCCCCGCCCTGCCAGACACCGAAGACGGAGCCGGTCGGATCCTGCCCGACCGTCATCCGACCGGAGTCGAAGACGTCGAAGGGATCCACCATCACGGTGCCGCCGGCGTCACGGATCTTCGCGGCGGTCTCGTCGACGTCGTCGCTCGCGATGTACGTCGTCCAGAACGACGAGCCCTCCTCCTGCGGAGGACTACCGGCGGCGACGTACTTGTCGTTCAGCGTGAACATCGTGTAGCCGCCCGCGTCGGGCTGCGGCACGGTGTGCGCCTCCCAGCCGAAGAGCCCCTTGTAGAACTCGATGCTCTTGTCGAGCTCGGGGCTCGTGACGTCGACCCAGCATGGGGTCCCTTCCGCGTATTTCGTGAATTCGGCCATGCTCGATTATTCCATCCGCAGCGCCATCAGGATTGCGTCGACGTACTCGCCGCCGCGGCGGTAGTGGTCTTTGCGGAGGCCCTCGCGCTCGAAGCCGAACTGCTCATAGAGCTTGATCGCAGGCGCGTTCCACGGGAAGACATGCAGCTCGAGCTTGCGGACGCCCGCGTCGAGGGCCCAGGAGACCGACTGCTCGAGCAGAGCGCGACCGATGCCGCGGCGGCGGTGGCTCGACGCGACCATCAGGCCGAGGTCGGCGACGTGGCGGCTCGCTGCATGCGGGTCGCGGGCGACGGAGAGCCGGCCGACGATGGCGCCGTCGTCCTCGGCGACGAACACGGCAGCGTCCGGGTGGCGCTTCAGCGCCCGCAGGTAGCGACGCTCCTCCGTGACGCTGCGCCAGCCGTCGGTGTTCAGCAGCCAGGCCTCGGGCTCGCGGCCGACGGTGGCCCCGAGCGCGACGAGCGTTGCTGCGTCCTCCGGCCGCGCGGCACGGATCGAGATCGTCAACCGACGACGATCCCGTGACCGCCGCGGCGCGGGTCGCCGGCGGCTGCGAGCGTCCCGTCCGGGCGGCGCTCGACCGCCGAGACGCCGCCGAAGTAGAGGTTCCTTCCGGCCCAGCGCACCGTCTCCCAGCCGTCGGGGTCGAGCTCGGTCAAACCGCCCTCGAGGTGGAGCACGTCACCCTCGACGTGGATCCGTGGACGCTCGATCGCCGCGCCGACCGGCATCCCGCGGAGGACTCCGTCCGCCACCTGCGCGATCGCCCCGGCGAGCCGCACGGAGCCCGCGCTACCGACGGCAAGGCGCGGACGGCCGGCCTCGAGCACGAGCGTCGGCGTCATCATGCTCGGCAGCCGCTCGCCGGGCGCGCGCGGGCGGTGACCGATGACGTCGAGCTCGCCGAGCATGTTGTTCAGCTGGGTGCCGCCGCGGAAGACCCCGGAGCCGGAGCCGAGCGTCGAGGACAGAGCGGCGGCGTTGCCATCGGCGTCGATCACGGATAAATGCGTCGTGCCGGCGCCCGCGAGCGGTGGCGCCGACCCGTAGCCGTGCTGGAGCGCGCGGGCGCGCTCGTCGAGCGACTCCGCGGCGGCCAGCCGCTCGAGCGCGGCCACGACGATGGCGCCGCCGCGCGAAGGCGCCGGTGTCGTCAGGATCTCGACGGCGCCGACGCGCGTGCGCAAGGGCTCCCGGGTGGCCACGCGGTAGGCGGCGATGTCGCCGGCGAGCTCGGGCAGCAGCTCCGCGACGGCTTGCGAGCCGGTGTCGCGGATGTGCTCCAGGGTCGGGACGAAGTCGGACGTCTCGATCCGGTCGGGGACGCCGTAGATGCTGCGGCCGCCGTCGTCGCGCTGGAGGATGCCCGTCAGGATCCCGTGCAGGACGCGCTGAACGTCCGTCGCGTCGACCCCGCGTCTGGAGAGCTCGATCGCGGGCTCGAGAAGCCTCGGCCAGGGTAGGCTCGCGAACCGGCGGTGCGCTTCTTCGAGGCCCGCGACGAGCCCGGGTACCGCGACGGAGCCCTCGCCGACGTGGAAGACCTGCGTCGAGGCGTCGCCGAAGTCGATCACGATCTCCTCCATCTCGCCGAGCGTCTCGGCGGGCGCAGCGAAGAAGCAATCGAGGACGGTCGGCTCACCGTCGACCCACGTCAGCAGGAAGCCGCCCCCGGTCGGGCCGGTCAGCGGACCCTCGGTAACGGCCGCGGCGAACGCGGCTACGATGCAGGCGTCGATCGCGTTGCCGCCTTCCGCGAGCACCCTCGCGCCAGCCTCGGCGGTGACCCAATTCCCGGCGGCGATAGCTCCCTGCATGAACTCAGGGTAAAGATCTGGCAGGTATGCCGATAACCCCCTGTAGGAACCGATGATCGCTACCGAACGTTTCAACTAGATGCACGTCGAACTCGAGCTGAGGAAGCGTCATGCTGCCCTCTTCGTGGGATCGATCGCCGCGCTCGTCGCGGTGGTGACGCTGCCGCAACTACTCGGTGACCGCGTTGCCGCCGGCTTCGACGGGCTCGCGGCGGCCGAAGCCAGCTGGCTCTGGCTCGCCGCCTTCGCCTTCGCCGGCTCGCTCTGCGCGTCGGCGTGCGGTTGGGCCTCGGCCCTGACCCGCTGCGGCGGGACGACGACCCGTACCGACGCGGCCGCCCGCTACTGCACCGGATCGCTCGTCAACGCGGTTGCCCCGGCCCGGCTCGGAAGCGCCATCCGCTTCGCTCTCTTCTCGCGCGTGCTGCCGAACGAAGGCCGGATCTGGACGACCGGAGGCGTCGCGACCTCGCTCGGCGCCATTCGCCTGCTCTGGCTCGCGCTCGTCCTCGCGCTCGGCTCGGCGATCGGTCAGCTTCCGCGCTGGCCCATCGCGGTGCTGCTGCTCGGCGTCGCGGTCGCCGCCGCGGTTGCCTGGCGCGCGCGCAACTCGCGGCCCGGAACCCGTTTTGCCCACGCACTCGACGCCTTTCGCGTCCTCGGCCGGTGTCCTCGCGCCGCCGCTCAGATCGCAGGCTGGATCGGGCTCGGGATGGGACTGCGCGTCGTCGCCGCGACCGGGATCGCCGCTGCTTTCGGTGTCCACCATCCGCTCGCGGCAGCACTCCTGATCGTCCCCGCGCTCGACCTGGCCGGGCTGATGCCGATCACGCCGGGCAACGTCGGCGTCGCGAGCGCCGCGGTCGCGTTCGCACTGACCACGCAGGGGACGGGATCGGATGTGGCGCTGTCGGCCGGGATCGCCTTCGGCGTCGTCGAGACACTGACGACGCTCGTGCTCGGCTGCGGCAGCCTCCTCTACTTCGCCGGCTGCAGGACGGACGCGCGCCGCTGGCGAACCGCGGTGGTCAGCGTCGCCGGCTGCCTCGCGCTCGTCGCCGCGTTCGGCGCGACCGTGCTCGCCCCGCTCGTCTAGCTAGTTCCGCAGGAAGCTCGGCGGCTCGAGCGGATCTTCCCGCCGGGTGGGACTCGTATTGGCGGTGAACGCCGGCATCGTGCGGCGGCGTGTGCCGCCCAGGCCTGTCGCGACGACGGTCACCCACACCTGGCCGGCGAGGCGCTCGTCGACTGTGGCTCCGAAGATGATGTTCGTGTCGTCGGTCGCGGCCTGGCGGACGGTCTCGGCGGCGTCGTTCACCTCGAGCAGCGTCAGGTCCTCGCCGCCTGCGATCGAGAGCAGGATCCCGCGGGCGCCGACGATCTCGGTGTCGATCAGCGGCGACTTGAGCGCTCGCTCGGCGGCCTGCTTGGCGCGGTCCTCCCCGGTCGCGAAGCCGATCCCCATCAGGGCGGAGCCGGCGTCGGACATGATCGTGCGCACGTCGGCGAAGTCGAGATTGATCAGGCCCGGCATCGTGATCAGGTCGGTGATGCCCTGGACGCCCTGACGGAGGACGTCGTCCGCGATCTTGAACGCATCGAGCATCGAGGTGGAGCGGTCGAGCACCTCGAGCAAGCGGTCGTTCGGGATGACGATCACGGTGTCGCACGCGGCGCGGAGCTCCTCGACTCCCTGGGTCGCCGAGCCCATCCGGCGCGAGCCTTCGAAGCGGAACGGCGTCGTGACGATGCCGACCGTGAGAGCACCGAGCTCACGCGCGATGCGCGCGACGACCGGGGCGGCGCCGGTGCCGGTGCCACCGCCTTCGCCGGCGGTCACGAAGACCATGTCCGAGCCACGGAGGGCGTTCTTGATCTGGTCGTAGCTCTCCTCGGCCGCGCGGCGGCCGATGTCGGGCTCGGCACCGGAGCCGAGGCCGAGGGTGAGCTCACGGCCGATGTGGATCTTCACGGGCGCGTCGGAGATCTGAAGCTGCTGCAGGTCGGTGTTGACGGCGACGAACTCCACCTGCGAGATGCCGGCGTCGATCATCCGGTTGAGGGCATTGAGGCCGGCGCCACCGACGCCGGCGACGCGGATAACGGCGAGATACGACGCGGAGTCGCGCGGGGTCGCGTACTCGAGCCGCGGCGCGGGCTCGAGCATCGACTCGTAGCGGCTGACCGGGGGCTCGTACGGCTCGTAGACCGGCTCCCGGGGCGGCGGCGGTGCGGACCGCTCGCGAGCGGGCGCCGGCGGCGCGGCTGCTGCCGCGACGGGCTCCTCGCGCTTCGGGCTCACCGGAGGCGGTGCGGGTGGCGCCGCAACGGGGGCAGGGGCCGCCGCGACCGACGCCTCGACCGCGAAGTCGGGGACGTGCTCGACCGTCTTCTCCTGCGGCTCCTCGGGTGCGACCGGAGCTGCGCCGGGATCCTGTTCTTCAGACTGCCGCTGCGCGGCCTCTGTTGCACGGAAGAGCTCCGCAAGGGGGCCCTCACGCATGCTCGCGCGGTTTCGCGCCATCGAGCACCTCCTTCGCCAGTTCGCGGTAGCCCTCGGCCGCCGTCCCGGACGGGTCGTATTTCAGCACGGATTGCCCCTTCACGGGCGCCTCGGCATAGCGGACAGTCTTGCGAATACGGGTCTTGTAGACGAGGTCGCCGAAGCTCTCCTCCAGGATCTCGACGGCCTCGCGCGAGTGCAGCGTGCGCCGGTCGAACATCGTCGGCAGGATCCCCTCGATCTTCACGTCGGGGTTGAGGTTTTCGCGCACCATCGCGAGCGTGTTCTCGAGCTGCACGAGCCCGCGGAGCGAGAGGTACTCGCACTGCACCGGCACGATCACGCCGGTGGCCGCGACGAAGGCGTTGATCGTCAGCAGGCCGAGCGACGGCGGCGTGTCGATCATGATGAAGTCGTACTTGTCCCTCACCTCGAGCAAGGACTTCTCGAGGGCGCGCTCGCGACCGATCATCGAGCTGAGCGCGAGCTCAGCGCCGGCGAGGTCGATCGAGGAGACGGCGACGTCCACCTCGGCCGTGTGGATGATCTCCGAGATCGGCAGCCGGTGGACGAGCACGTCGAACATCGAGCGCTCGATCGCGTCAGGGTTCATCCCCTGGCTCATCGTCAGGTTCCCCTGCGGGTCGAGGTCGACGACGAGCACGCGGAAGCCCTGCTCCTTGAAGGCGACGGCGAGGTTCAGCGTCGTCGTCGTTTTCGCGACGCCTCCCTTCTGGTTGGCGAACACGATCACCCTCTGCAACAGCTTCTCCTCGGTGGCGGTGTGCGCTCGAACGTTCGGGCGCGGTAGCAGACGCATGAGTCCCATGTGGGAGCGCCTTTCAAGGGTACAGCCGCTTTTCCTTCACCCCGGCCGCTACTTGGCAGATCACCCGCCGATGATGTTCCGAGCCAGCGCCGTGCGCAGGCGTCCGATCACCTCCTCATTGCCGTTCGTAGGCTCGACCGTCTCGTCTCGCTGCCGAGTCCACGCCTCCGCCTCGCGCAGCAGCCCCCGCACCTCCGCAAGCAGCTCGCCGGGCGCCGCACCCTCGCGGTCGAGCGCGTCGATCCGGTCGAGCCGGGCAAGGACACGAGCTTCGTCCATGCGAACGACGCTAGCGGGCAGGTTGTGACAGGAGGCTCACGCGCACGTCACAGATGAGTGCCGACTCGCGGGCTAGGCGGTCTCGGCCAGCCTGGGCGCGGTCCGCAGCCCCAGCAGCGTGTCGTCGAGCGAGCGGACGAGCGCGATCCGGTCGCCGTGACGGAGCGTCTCGACGAGCGAACGGCGGACGGAGTCCTCCGCCCGCTGCGACGCCGGCTCTTCGCCGGAGGCGAGCTCCCGCAGCGCAGCGTGGATCGCTCGGCGTTCCTCGCTCGAGTCGCCGAGGAGGACGGCCGCGCGCAGCTCCCAGGTGTGGCCGAACAGCCCCTCGAGGGAGCCGCGCAGCTGCTCGGACCGGAACGGCTCGTGCTGGAAGAGCGAGAGCTCCCAGCGGTCGAGCGCCTCTGCGAGCGCCGTGTCGGCGTCCGCAAGCGCCAGGCGCGAGAGCAGGTCGCGCGTCAGCTCGGCGCGGAAGGAGTCGAGCCGCGTCGGCTCGCCCGGTGGCTGCGTGGCCGCGATCGGCAGAACCGGCTGGATCCCGAATGGGCGCCAGTCGAGGCGCTCGAACAGAACGGGGCCTGCGGCGACGGGAGCGCCCGTGGCGAGGCGGATCGCGGACACCGCGTCAGCGAGCTCGGCTGGCGCGTCGGGTGGTTCCGCCCCGGCCTCGAGACCGCGCTCCAGCTCGAGCACGCAGTAGCGGTCGACCTCCCGCCCGAAGTCGCGCGGAAGGAGACCCTGCGCCTCGGGCCAGTGATGAGCCAGCTCGCCGGTCGCAGCGGCACGGATGCGAATTCCCGCACCGAGCTCGACCTGGGTCACGACCGAGATCCCGACGAGCGGCGCCACGGCGGCGTACGCGCGAGCCGCGCCGAAAAGAGAGCCTTCGAGCTCGGCGTAGGCCCGCTCGAAAGACGTGTCGTCCCAGTCGAAGCCGCCGCACGACTCGGCGGTCGAGATCAGGAGCGAGAGCAGAACGGTGCGGAAGAGCGCCTGCTCCTCGGAGGGCCTGGAGCCCGCGTGCGCGCGCGCGAAGATCGCCGCGGCCGGCTCGCGCAGGAGCTCGTCGAGCGCGATCCGCGCATCCTCCCGGCCCTCGAGCGCGCTCGCCCGCGACTCGACGAACGTCCGCACGAGCGGCCGATACTCATACAGCGCCGGTCCGTCCCGCTGGACGTGCTCCTCGAAGGCAAAGGGCAGGTCGTCGCCCTCCTCGAGCGCGCGGCCGAGAAAGACGAAGGCGCCCAGACAGAAGGAGCGGAGGGTGAGGTGGAGCTGTGGAGCGCGGATGGCCATCCGTCTTGCTTACTCCCCCGGTGGCCCCGCTCCTGCCTGGCAGCTCGGACACCAGTACGCGGTGCGGTTGTGGTCGCCCTGTCCGCGCGAGCGCACGGTCGTGCCGCAGCGGAGACACGGCCTGCCCGCCCGACGGTAGACCTGGCGGCCGGGCCTGCCGGTCGCGAGCGCCTCCTGCATCAGCCTGCGCGCGGTGGCGATGGCCTCTCGCAGGACGTCCTCGCCCGCGTCGGCGACGCGCTGCCACGGCGACACCTGGACTGTCCAGAGCGCTTCCGCCATCCACATGTTCCCGATGCCTGCGACGAGGGTCTGATCCTGGAGCGCCTCGCCGAGCCGGCGATCGCCTGCGCCCTGCAACCGGGCCACTGCCGCATCGAGGTCGAAGTCCGCCGCCAGCACGTCCTGGCCGAGGCGGCTCAGCTGCCGCGTCTCGAGCGTCAGCACCGGTCCGTTCCAGAGCACGCCCTCGAGCTCGTCGCCGCGGAGGACGAGCCAGGGCAGCCCGGTCCGCGCGTTGCCGCGCGGCTCGATCCGCCAGCGGCCCGTCATCCGCAAATGGCTGCGAACGACGATGCCGCCCTCGAACGTCAGCAGGAGGTTCTTGCCGACCGCCTCCACCGACTCGAGCACACGGCCGTCGATGCGCGGCGCGACCCTGGTTGCCTGCGCCCGCGGGTTCGGCGACTCGACCTCCAGCCTCTGCCCGACGAGCGGCTGCAGCCGCCGAGCTGCGCGGTGAAGAGAGTCGCCCTCCGGCACGGCGCGAGCGTAGCCGGGTGAGCGGCTCAGGCGACGCGGGTGAGCGCGCGCTTGTTCACGTACATCGCAGCGTCCGCCGCCGCGAGCAACCCGTTGGCTTCCCGCGAGTCGGTCGGATAGACGGCCACGCCGATGCAGACGTCGACGCGGACCTCGACCGCGTCGACCGGGAGCGGATCGGCGAGGAGGTGGCGGATTCGGTCGATCACGGTCTGGGCCAGACCAGGCGCGTCCTGCACGTCGAGGTCGGCCAGGAGGATGACGAACTCGTCCCCGCCGACCCGGGAAACCACGTCAGTGGCCCGCGCACCGGCGCGCAGCAGGTTGGCCACCTCGACGAGCGTCCGGTCGCCGTACGCGTGCCCGAGCGAGTCGTTGACCTCCTTGAACCCGTCGAGGTCGAGACAGAGAACGGCGACGGCGAGGCCGCCGCGACGTGCACGCGCGAGCGCGAGATCGAGCTGCTCGCCGAACATGCGCCGGTTCGGCAGTTGCGTCAGCTCGTCAGTGCTCGCGAGGACGGTGAGCTTGCGGTTGGTCTCCTCCAGGTTGTGCTCGACGTCCTTCAGGTGGCTGATGTCAGTGACCGCGGTGCCGACCCCAACGGTCCCGTGCAGGCCGGGAACGGGGTAGTAGCTGACAAGGTGGCACTTGCCCTGGTCGTTGTGGATCTCGATGCCCAGCACCGGTTTCCCCGACTCGATCACGCTCCGCGCCAGCGGCTCGAGGATGTTGGCGTTCATCGGCGCCAACTCGCGCAGCGTTCGCCCTTCGATCTCGCACCGCTCGTGGCCCATGATCTCGGCGAGCGCCTGATTTACACGCTCGTGCCGCAGGTCGGAGTCGAGCAGGCCGAACCCGGCCGGTGCGTGCCGGAAGAACGCGTCCAGCGTCGCCTGGTGCGCGTTCGCGCGCTCAGCCGCTCGCAGCAGCCGGCCGCGCATCGAGCACGTCAGCGCCGCGGCGCCCGTCAAGGTCCCCGCCCCGAGGATCCAGATCTGTGCGGCGTCGCCAGGGGAGTGAACGTGGGCCACTGCAACAGCCCACAGGGCGATCGCGAGGAAGAGCTGAGCCAGAGCCTGTTTTCGGCTGAAGAAGAAGGAGACGTAGGTGACGACGCCGAGATACAGCGGCGCGTAGTGATCGCCGGAGGGCTGGAACAAGGTCAACTCGGCGATGATCAGCGTCGCGGCGACGGCAACCAACCGGTAGACGTTCCGCGACAGCCGCTCATAGGCAAAGATGAGCAGCAAGGAGATCGCGACGGTGGCGGTCGTGGCGATGAGCGCTGGGCCGCGCAAGTCGTCTCCCGCAGCCGCCGCGGCAAGGCCGAGCCCTCCCAGGGCCAGGAAG
>JANMJY010000132.1:0-5202 GCA_031371615.1 Actinomycetes bacterium
GAACTTCGACACGTTCGACCTGGCCAGGGTTGAGGTGCGCCACGAAGGACGCCTCGATGCCGGGCGAGTACGGACAGCTCAACTCCTACTGCGTCGGGATGAAGTTGGTGACGCCCTCGGGGGAGATCCTCGAGATCACCGAGGACGATCCGGAGCTGTTGCGGCTCGCCCGCTCGAGCTACGGGCTGTTCGGAATCGTCTACGAGACGACGTTCCGCGTGCGACCGCTCCAGGCGATGTCGGTCGAGCACGAGGTGTACGACGTTGCCGAGTTCAAGGAGAAGCTGCCGGCTCTCGTCGAGCGGGGGCAGTCGATGATGTTCTACATCTTTCCCTTCCTGAACCGGATCGCGGTCGAGTTCCGCGAGTACACCGGTGACGCGGGCGCGCGGCTGCACGGGCCGAACCACTTCGTCTGGCGCTTGCGCAACAAGGTGTGGAAGTCGGTCGGCCCAGGCTTCGGTTACCTCGCACAGAGGTTCATCCCCTTGCCGGCTCTGCGCTTCTTTCTCGTCGACCGCTTCAACGGGATCCTCCAGCTGACGACGCGCGTGCTGAAGAGCTCGTACACGCTCCCGACGGATCAGATGATCCGCTACCCGGACACGTCGAACTGGACGCGGTACACGTTCAGCATCTGGGCGTTCCCGGCGGAGAGCTACGCCGACACGCTGGTCGAGTACTGCGCCTTCGCGCAGGACTACTACAGGCGCGTCGGCTGGCGCGTGAACATGATTCACGTCGGCTACCGCATCCTTCAGGACCAGAGCTCGCTGTTCTCCTACTCCTGGGATGCGGACACGATGACGATCGATCCCGTCTCGACGGGGGCGCCGGGCTGGCGCGAGTTTCTCCACGCCTACAACGAGTTCTGCTCGGAGCGCGGAGGCAAGCCGCTCCTGAACCAGAGCTGGGGCCTGACGCGGGAACAGGTCGAGCGTGCCTTCGGAGAACGAGTCGCGCGCTTCGAGCAGGCTCGACGCAACTTCGATCCCGGCGACCGTCTGTTGAACCCGTATTTCCGCGAGCTGCTCGGGGCGCCGGCATGAGCGGGCAGCCGCAGGCTGGGCAGCCCGCCGACGTCGCCCGCCGCTACTTCGATGCGATCGGCCGGCGCGACCTGGACGCTGCGCTCGCGTGCTGGGCGCCCGGGGCGATCGACCATCTCGCTCCGGTCGGCGAGCTCCGGGCACCCGAAGGCATGCGAGCCTACTTCGAGGAGCTCTTCGCCGCGATGCCCGACTTCCACTACGAGGTCGTCGAGCTGGTGGCGGAGGCCGACCGCGTTGCCGTGCACTGGCGCGCGGGCGGGACATTCACCGGCCGGCCCTTCCAGCGAATCCGTGCCAACGGCGCGCGGATCGCCGCCGAGGGGCTCGATCTCGTTCTCGTCGTCGACGGCCTGATCGCGCGCAACGATTCGTTCTGGGACGATTCGGCGGTGGCGCGTCAGATCGGATTGCTGCCTCCGCGCGACGGCATCGGCGAGCGCGCGCTCAAGGCCCTGTTCAACCTGCGCTCCCGCCTTGCCGGACTGGGCAGGCGGCGCGGGCAGACCGTCACCCACTCACAAGGAGGAAGCTAGTGTCGGACCGGATTCTGGAGCGATCGGCTCGCGCCAGCGGCGCCATCGCGGGCGCCCTGGCGATCGCGGCGCTGGTCGTCGCAGGCAAGACGCCGGGTGTGGATGCCTCGGCGGCCGAGATCACGGACGCCTACGTCGGCAATCGTGGCCGGCTGCTCGCCGCGATCCTGATCGCAAGCGCGTCGCTCGTCTTTCTCCTCTGGTTCATCGGAGCGCTGGCGAGCATCCTGCGAGAAGCGGGCATGGGAGGCTGGGCGGCGACGATCATCGCCGCGCTGACGGCGCGGGCCGGTTTGCAACTCGTGATCGTCACCGTGCACGGAGCGCTGGCGTACAAGATCGCCGAGGACGGTGACCCTGGGGTCGTGCAGGGTCTCCGCGACCTGACCTGGGCGCTCGGCGTCACCGCGTCGCTTCCGATCGCCGTCGTGCTCTTCGCCTCGGCGCTCGGCCTCAGCCGCGCCGGGATTGCTCCCCCGTGGTACCGCTGGGCCGGCCTCGTCGGAGCGGCGATCACCGTGCTCGGCGGGACGACGTGGGCGAGGGCCGGCTTCTGGGCTCCCGACGGGCTCTACGCGCTGATCGTGATCGTGGTCGCACTCTCGTGGATGTTCGTGACGAGCACGCTGCTCTTGCTGGCCCCGCCGTCGGCGCGGGTCGTGCCCCAGCGCTCGAAGGAGACGGTGGCGTACCCGAAGGTGCGCTAGCTCGTGAGCTCCACAGCATCCGACTCGATCTTCACGCCGCTCGAGTTCCGGAACCTCACCGTTCCGAACCGCCTGATCGGCTCGAGCATCGGAAACCGGCTCGACTTCTACGACGGCTCCGGAAGCGAGATCAGAATCCGGTGGGACGTGAAGTGGGCGCGGACCGGCGTCGGCGCGATGATCTCGACCCACTCTCCGATCGACGTGCGCGGGAACCTCGCGCCGGGGTTCGCGCATATCGACCGCGACGACCGAATCCCGTTCTGGCGCGAGCTGATCCGCCGCGTACACGAGCAGGACTGCGCCTACATCGTCCAGCTGGTCTTCGCGGGCCGGCACCGGGAGCTGGTCGGCCTTCACTACGACGTGGGTATCTCATCGACCGACAAGCCCGAGCTGTTCCGAGGGTTCCCCTGCGCAAGCATGACGACCGAGCAGATCGCGAGTGTCGTCCACGCGTTCGGCCAGGCTGCGCGCCGGGCCCGGGAGGCGGGCGCGGACGGGGTCGAGATCCACGGCGCCAACGGCTTCGTGATCACCCAGTTCCTGTCTCAGGAGATCAACGACCGCACCGACGAGTACGGCGGCTCCCTCGCCAATCGCGCGCGCTTCGCGCTCGAGGTCGTCCGTGAGGTGCGGAAGCAGGTCGGCGACGACTTCCACGTCCAGTTCAAGCTCAGCGTCGCCGAGCACATCCGCGAGGTGTACCCGTGGCGCCGCAACGACGGGAACACGGTCGAGGACTCGTGCCAGGTTGCAAAGTGGCTCGTCGAGGCCGGTGTCGACGGATTTCACGTCTCGTCGGGAGCCGTCTACCCCCATCCGCGGAACCCGGCCGGGAGCTTTCCGGTCGACGACATCGCCCGGATCTTCGATGTCGCCTCGAGCGGGAGACATCAGCTGCGTGACTTCATTCTCTTCAAGACGCCCGCCAAGCGGCTGCTCCGCTGGTGGTGGGAACGGCCGTCGAAGGGCCGGGAGGAAGGGATCCACCTGGCCGACGCGCACGCGCTGAAGCGTGCCGTCGACGTGCCGGTCGTCTGCGGTGGCGGCTTCCAGACGGCGTCGCTGATCCGGGAGGCGATCGAGGGTGGGAAGTGCGATGCGGTGGCCCTCGCCCGGCCGCTGATCGCGAACCCCGATCTCCCGAAGATGTTCGCTGCCGGGCTCGACCGGCCGCCGAAGCCGTGCACGTACGTCAACAAGTGCCTGGTCAACCTCGCCGTGCACCCGGTGGGATGCTACGACGAGTCGCGGTTCGAGTCCCGCGAGGAGATGATCCGCGAAGCGATGGCCGTCTACGAGCCGCCGCCGCCGGTGGCGGTCGGCGGCGGCGCGCCTAGCAGGGACGCGTGACCTGGTAGTACAGGCTGGCCTGGGCGATCAGGCCGGAGGCGACATGGGTCGTCGTCGTGTTCAGCGAGTAGCGCCCTGGCCGCCAGCGGCCATCCGCACAACCCAGCCCGAGCGCCCGCGGCGCCAGGTCGAACCCGAAATTGGGGCCGCCCTCGGAGCAGTTGTCGACGAAGCCCGTGCGCGATCGCTTGACGCGCGTCGTCTTCCCGGCCGGCGAGACCAGGTCGATGTGGATCGCGACGCGGAGGGTACGCCGCTCTCGGCAGCCTCTCTTCCCGTCGATCCAGACACCTTTCATCTCGCCCCCGGTCGGGTTGAGGAGGACGTTCGAGACGACCTTCAGGCTGCCTCGCTGCGCCACTGCATTGGCGGCGGGCTGGTCGGCCGCGGCCGCGGACGCCGCCAGGCCGAGAACGAGCACTGCGAGGAGCGCGCGCATCTAGGGCAACGCTACACAGGGATTGTCAGGAGATTGCAAAACTGCGCCCGTGCGACTGATCGCCGCCGGACGGGCATCGGAGATCGTCGACCTCGGCGACGGCCGCGTTCTCCGCTTTTCTGGCTGGCCGGCCCGAACGTCACCGAGGTCGAGCGAATGCGGGCGACGCGCCTGCTGGCGGCTGCGGGCACACGTTAAGATCGACCCGTGGAGCGAGCCGTGCACGACCGCGGCGGCGTGTCGACGGACGCGCCGATCGACCGGAGCGAGCACGAGCTCGCCGACTGGGAGTTGCTGACGGACGCGCTCGTCGGCGCGCTCGGCGGTCGGGGCTTGATGAACGTCGACGAGCTGCGGCGAGGGATCGAGAGCATGTCGCCGGACGAGTACGAACGCGCGTCGTACTACGAGCGCTGGCTCTACTCGATCGAGACGATCCTGACGGAGAAGGGCGTTCTTGCTCCCGGCGAGCTCGAGACAAGGCTCGCGCGATGAGGTATCGCGCCGGTCAGCGGGTGCGGGTCGCGAGACGTTCGCACCAGGGCCATCACCGGACGCCCGGCTACGTGAAGGGCAAGACCGGCACCGTCGAGCAGGTTCACGGGGCGTTCACGAACCCGGAGACTCGCGCGTATGGCGCCGACGGCCTCCCACTGCAGCCGCTCTACCTCGTCGGCTTCGCGCAGCGCGTGATCTGGCCCGGCTACCGCGGTGACGCCGCCGACCGGATCTCTGTCGATCTCTTCGAGCACTGGCTGGAGGAGGCCGAGTGAGCGATCACGACCACGATCATCCGCACGCGCCGGTCACGAACGGCAGCGAGCCGCCTGCCGCGGCGCGCGTCCGGGCGCTCGAGGAGCTTCTGGTCGAGCGGGGAGTGATCGGCCGCGACGATGTGCGCCGGCGGATCGACTGGCTCGTCTCGCGCTCGCCCGCCGACGGTGCGCGCCTGGTGGCGCGCGCCTGGATCGATCCGGACTTCAGGCGGCGTCTGCTTGCCGACGCCCGCACGTCCGCGCTCGAGCTCGGGCTCGACCCGGGCCCGTCGCCGGTCGTCGTCGCCGTCGAGAACACGGAGACCGTGCACCACCTCGTCGTCTGCACGCTGTGCTCCT
>JANMJY010000157.1:0-1884 GCA_031371615.1 Actinomycetes bacterium
GCCGGCGGCCTCCTTGAGCGTGTAGACGCCGTAGTCCCAGAGCACGGCCTTGTCCGTCCAGAAAGCCCGTGCGATGTCCGACGGCTTCGGGAGCAGGAACGTCTCGACGTCGAGCGCCGTCGTCAGTCCCTGCCAGAGGCCGACCCCGAGCAGGAAGACGACGAGCGCCGGGATCCAATCGCGCGCGCGGCCGCCCAGCTCCCGCGTGAGCCCACGGGGAACCGGCTCGATGACGGTCGAGGTCAGTAGAGCTCCTCCGTGACTGCTGCCGGCAGGCCGGCTTCATGGCCGCCGCCGGCCGCAAGCGCTTCGCGCACTGCCGTGACGAGCTCGAAGAACCGCGTGTCCTCGCGCGTCGCCGCTCCGCGCGGCTGCGGCAGGTCGACCTCGATCACCTGCGCGATTCGCCCCGGCCGGGGCGACATGACGACGACTCGTGTCGACAGGAACACCGCCTCCGGGATCGAGTGGGTGACGAAGACGATCGTGCTGCCCGAGGCGTCCCAGATCCGGAGGAGCTGCATATTGAGGCGCTCGCGGGTCATCTCGTCGAGCGCCCCAAACGGCTCGTCCATGAGCAGGAGGGCCGGATCGAAGGAGAGCGCCCGGGCGATCGAGACCCGCTGCTGCATGCCTCCGGACAGCTGCCACGGACGGCTCGACTCGAACCCGGTCAGCTCGACGAGCTCGAGCATCTCCTGCACCCGCTGCTTGCGCCGGGCCTTGTCCCAGCGCAGCAGCTCGAGCGGCAGCGAGACGTTTCGTGCGACCGTGCGCCAGTCGTAGAGCACTGCGTCCTGGAAGACGATCCCGTAGTCGTGGTCGAGACGGGCCTGGTGGGCGCTCTTCCCGTTCACGAGCACCTGTCCGGAGGTCGGCTGGATCAGGTCGCCGATGATCCGCAGCAGTGTCGACTTGCCACAACCCGACGGGCCGATCAGGGAAACGAACTCCCCCGGCCGGATGTCGAGCCCGATGTCCTCCAACGCCGTCACCCCGGTGCGAAAGGACTTGGTCAGGGCCGTGATCGAGACGACGCTCGTGTCGGCGGCGGTGCTCATGCGACGTGCTCCGGCGCCCGGCGCAGGACGATGCGCTCGCTGAGGGCGACGAGCCCGAACAGCCCTAGGCCGACGACGGCGCAGACGATGTTCGTCGCCCAGAGGAACGTCGGCTGGAGCGAGTAGTACTGGTTGAAGTTGACGATGGCGCCGCCGAGGCCGTCCTGGATCGACGCCGGTGTCTCGCCGATGATCGCGCCGATCACACTCGCCGTTGCCGAGATCTTCAGCGCCGTGAACAGGTAGGGGAGCGAAGCGGGCACGCGCAGGCGCCAGAGCACCTTCCAGCGGCTCGACGCGTACGACTCCATCAGCTCGAACGCGCGCGGGTCGCCCGATTGGAGGCCGCGGAGCGCGTTGATCGCCACGGGGAAGAAGGTCAGGTACGCGGCGAGGATCGCGACCGCCTTCCAGCCCTCGACCCCCTTCGAGCCGAGCCCGATCACGACCATCGGCGCCACGGCGAGGATCGGCACGGTCTGCGAGGCGACGATGTACGGCAGGAGCCCGCGCTCGAGCAGCCGTGAGTGGACGAGCAGCACGGCGAGCGCGAAACCGATCACGGCGCCGAGTGCGAACCCGGCTAGCGCCTCCTTGGCGGTGAACCAGGCCGCGTCGAGCAGCGGGTGGATGAGTGCCGGCCCGCCGGTCGTCACCGGCTCGCGGAAGGCGCCCAGGATGTCGTGGATGTGCGGCATCGTCGTCTCGTCGACGAGGAACGGCCAGGTCCAGCCCGCCGATTCCCAGAGCCACTTGTAGCCCTCCCAGGCGCCCCACAGCGCGGTGATCACGAGCACGAACGCCGCGACACCGCGAAGTACCG
>JANMJY010000169.1:0-13904 GCA_031371615.1 Actinomycetes bacterium
CCGGTCGCCGAGACGTACGACCGGTACGCCCGGCTCCTGTCCTTCGCCCAGGACGGCCGCTGGCGCTCCTTCCTCGTCTCGCGTATCGCGCCCGCGCCGGGTGACAGAATCCTCGACGTCGCGTGCGGAACGGCGGCCGTCGCGCTCGAGCTCGTCCGCCGTTTCGGCTGCTCGGTCGTCGGGGTCGATCAGAGTGCCGCGATGCTCGCAGAAGCGCAGCGCCGCGTCGCACGTGCCGGCGAAAGCGCGCGGGTCGATCTCCGAGAGGCACATGCCGAAGAGCTCCCGTTCGAAAACGGAAGCTTCGACGGGGTCACGTTTACCTACTTGCTTCGGTACGTCGACGATCCTGCGGCGACGCTCCGGGAGCTCGCACGCGTCGTCCGGCCGGGGGGTCGGATCGCCTCGCTCGAGTTCTTCGTCCCTGACCGCCGCACCGTGAACGCCCTCTGGAGCACGTACGTCCGAGTGGGCCTGCCGCTCCTCGGGCGAGCCATCTCGCCTGGCTGGCACGAGGTCGGCCGCTTCCTCGGCCCGAGCATCAACGCGTTCTGGCGGCAGTATCCGCTCGAGGAGCTCCTCGAGCTCTGGCGTGCGGCAGGAGTTGAGAACGTCGAGGCGCGGCGACTTAGTCTCGGCGGTGGAATCGTGATCTGGGGCGAGCGTGGCGACTGATCTCCCGCGCCCGGCCTTCTACTCCCTCGCCTCAGGTGGGTGGCGCGACTACGTCACCCTGCTCCATCCGCCCTATACCGCCTGGCATCTCTCCTTCGTCGCGATCGGCGCGGCTCTCACACCCGCCTTCTCGCTCTCCCGTCTGCTCCCGACCTTGGCAGCGTTCTTCCTTGCCGTCGGCATCGGAGCACACGCGCTCGACGAGCTCCAAGGGCGGCCCTTGAAGACGCAAATACCCGACGTCGTGCTCGCTGCCCTGGGCGCTGCCGCGCTCGTGCTCTCAGTGGGGATCGGCGTGGTAGGCGCCGCGGTCGTCGATCCGTGGATCGGCGCGTTCGTCGCCACGGGCTCATTCATCGTCGTCGCATACAGCCTCGAGCTCTTTGCCGGTCGCTTCCACACCGACTTTTGGTTCGCGCTCTCCTGGGGATCGTTCCCTCTCCTGACCGGATTCTTCGCTGCGGCCGGGACGTTCAGCCTTGCGGCGGTCTTCGGCGCACTCTTCGCATTCGCTCTCAGCCTCGCGCAGCGTCATCTCTCCACGCGCGTCCGGGACGTTCGCCGCCGGGTCTCCCGTGTGAGCGGGACCGTCACGCGGTACGACGGATCGGTCGAGCCGATCACGGCCTCCGATCTCGCGAAGGCGGAGGAGCTCGCGCTCCGGGCTCTGACCGGCGCGACGGTCGCGCTCGCCGCGGCGCTGGTCTCCATGCGCGTGGCCTGAGCCTCTGCAGCGTGCACTCCATGTAGCGCTTACAAGGATGCCCCCGGGCCGAATTGAACGGCCGCACGCGGTTTAGGAAACCGCTGCTCTATCCACTGAGCTACGGGGGCGGATGGCACAAACTGTAACCGCGCGTCACTAGACTTCCGGCGTGGGCGGCTCCGCCGTCTCCCACGGCGAGCGGCGCGGCTCGGCACGACCTGAGTCAGCATGCTCGATCCCGCCCCCACATCCGCGACCCCGCCGACCCGGCCCCTCGGGGAGACGTACGACCCCGGGCCGTTCTACGACGAGATGTTCGAGGCCACCGGGACGCCGCGCGCGCATTACAGGGCGCTCGCGGAGGAGCTCGGCCGGCTCAGCTTCGAGGAGTTCGAGGAGCGGCGGCGGGCGGTCGAGCTGTCGTTCGTGAACCAGGGAATCGGCTTCACCGTCTACGGCCAGGATGAGGGACTCGAGCGGATCTTCCCGTTCGACCTGATTCCGCGGGTGATTCCCGGCGGGGAGTGGGACCGGCTCGAGCGCGGCCTGATCCAGCGGGTGCGTGCGCTCAATCTCTATCTCCGCGACGTCTACAGTGAGCAACGGATCGTCCGCGAGGGGAAGATCCCCGGAGCGCTCCTCTTCGGAGCGCGCCACTTCATGCGCGAGATGGTCGGGGTCGACCCGCCCGGCGGCGTCTACGCGCACGTGGCGGGCGTCGATGTGATCCGCGACGACAAGGGCGAGTACCTCGTGCTGGAGGACAACCTCCGCGTTCCCTCGGGCGCCAGCTACATGCTCGAGAACCGGGCTGCGATGAAGCGCACCTTCTCCCAGCTCTTCGAGCGTCACGGGGTCGCGGGCATCAATCACTACCCGCAGGAGCTGCTCGCCGTCCTGAACGCGGTCGCGCCGGCGTCGGCGCGCGGCGACCTCACGGTCGTCCTGCTCACACCCGGCGTGCACAACTCCGCCTACTACGAGCACTCCTTCCTCGCGCGGCAGATGGGGATCGAGCTCGTCGAGGGAAGCGACCTCGTCTGTCACGAGGACGTCGTCTACATGCGCACCACCAGAGGGCTGCAGCGGGTGGACGTGATCTACCGCCGCGTGGACGACGACTTCCTCGACCCGCTGGTCTTCCGGCGTGACTCGCTGCTCGGCGCCGCCGGCCTCTTCAACGCCTATCGAGCCGGCAACGTCGCGCTCGCGAACGCGCCCGGTACCGGTGTAGCCGACGACAAGGCCGTCTACGCGTACGTGCCCGAGATGATCCGCTTCTACCTGAGCGAGGAGCCGCTGCTGCCGCAGGTGAAGACGTTCCTCGGCTCGGACGAATCCGACCTCGCCTACATCCTCGACCACATCGAGGAGCTCGTCGTCAAGACGGTGGACGGCAGCGGAGGCTACGGGATGCTGATCGGGCCCGTCTCCTCCTCGAAGGAGCGGGCCGCCTTCAAGCGCCACCTCAGAGCGACGCCCCGTGAGTTCATCGCCCAGCCGACGATCGCGCTCAGCCGCCTGCCCATCTACCAGGAGGAGCTGCGGCCCGCACACATCGATCTCCGTCCTTTCGTCCTCTCCGGCC
Organism: Actinomycetes bacterium; assembly: GCA_031371615.1. Taxonomy (GTDB): domain Bacteria; phylum Actinomycetota; class Thermoleophilia; order Gaiellales; family Gaiellaceae; genus Gaiellasilicea. The sequence goes on from JANMJY010000169.1 coordinate 2,970, forward strand.
GGATCACCACGGTCGTTCCCGGGGGCCTCACCCGTGCCGCGCTCGAGCCCGGTTCGCTCGTCGTCAACTCCTCGCAGGGCGGCGGCAGCAAGGACACCTGGGTGCTGCGGGACTAATGCTGAGCCGCGTCGCAGAGTCGCTCTACTGGACGGCGAGGTCGATCGAGCGCGCCGAGAACACGAGCAGGCTGTTCGACGTCAGCTTCCACGGCCTGCTCGACGCGCGCGTGACCGATCCGGGCCAGGAGTGGCGCGACCTCCTCCGCGCGATCGGACGAGACGACCTCTTCCGCGAGCACTTCTCCGACTACGAGCCGAAAGCCGTGACCGAGTTCCTGCTCTGGCACCCGGCCAATCCGGACAGCGTCACGGCCTGTGTCGCGCGCGCACGCGAGAACCTCCGCGGCGTCCGGGAGCAGATCTCCAGCGAGATGTGGGAGCACCTGAACCGGCTCCATCTGCTCGTGGCGCGCACTCGTCACACCCACGTGCTCGAGGCGCCGCACGAGTTCCTGGTTCGGGTTCGGGAAGGCTCGCACGCGTTCCAGGGAGTGACGAAGGCGACGCTCTCGCGGGGGGAGGCGTTCGAGTTCCTCGAGCTCGGTGCGCACCTCGAGCGCGCCGACACGACCGCGCGCGTGCTCCTGACGAGCGCACCGAGACTGGTGGACGCACCTGGCGACCGGCTCTGGTCGCTGCTCCGCTCCTGCGGCGCCTTCGAGGCCTTTCGCCGCCATGAGTCGGAGGACGTCCAGGGTGAGCGTGTGGTCGAGTTCCTCCTCGTCGACCGCAGCTTCCCGCGCTCGGTGCTCTTTTGCGCGGAACGGTGCCTCGAAGCCGTGCGAGTCATCTCTGGGACCTCCCAGCAGCCGGAGCGCTCGATCGGCATGCTCGTCGCCAAGCTCACGTTCGCAGACGTTCCCGAACTCGATCTTCCTTCGCTCGGGGCACTGCTGGAGGAGGTGCTCGCAGGCGTCTACGCGGTCGGCAGCGAGCTCGGCGGCAACTACTTCGCGACGCGAGTCGTCCTGCCCGGCCCCTACGCCCAGCAGCAACAGCAATGAGGAGCGACGAATGCTGATCAGGGTCGAGCACACGACCTCCTTCACCTATGCGGAGCGCATCTCCGAGGCCTACACGGAACTCCGGGTCCGCCCGCTCTCGGGCGGCGGTCAGCACTGCACCTCCTTCCGGCTCGTCACCGATCCGCCCGGCGTCCGCGTCCGTGCCTACCGCGACCGGCTCGGCAACCACGTGCAGCACCTCGAGGTGCTCGAGGATCACGACCGCATCTCGATCACCGCTGTCAGCGAGGTCAGCACGCCGCCCGCTCTGTTCGATCCCGTGCGCGACCCGTCCCCCCTGCAGGTCTACGATTACCTCGCGCCCACAGGCTACGCGCCGTTCTCGGACGTTCTGCTCGAGCTGTCGACGTACGCGAACGGGCCGGGGACGGAGACCGAGCGCGCGGTCGAGGTGATGCGGAGAGTGCGAGGCCTGCTCGTCTACGAGCCCGGGGCGACCAACGTGATGACGCGCGCCGACTCTGCGCTCGAGCTCGGACGTGGTGTCTGCCAGGACTTCGCACACGTGATGCTCGCCGCCTGTCGCCGCGCCGGGATAGCGTCGCGGTACGTGAGCGGCTATCTCTACGACCCGCACGGCCAGGGTGAGGTCGCCTCGCATGCGTGGGTGGACGTGCTCGATACCGAGCGCGGCTGGGTCTCGCTCGACCCGACGCACGATCGCGAGCAGACCGAGGCGTACGTCCGGGTTGCGGTGGGCCGCGACTACGCCGACGTGCCGCCCACCCGAGGTGTGTTCCGAGGAACAGCCCTGGAGACGCTCGAGGTCGCGGTGCGGATCGCGGTCCAGTGAACGCGAGGCTGGGCAGTGAGCTCGACGGCTGGCGGGTCGAGGAGTACGGCCGCTCTCGGGACAGCGTTCCGCTGCGCGTGTTCATGCCGGCGGGCGACGGTCCGGTGGCCGGCCTGCTGACGGCCGCCCAGCACGGCGAGGAGGCGGATGCCGCCCTCGTGGTCCGGCGGCTGCTGGAGCGCGTCGCCGGCACCGAGACGCGCTGGGCGGTGATCCCCGTTCTCAACCCGGACGGCCTGCTCGCCGGAACGAGGCAGAACGCGGCCGGCGTCGATCTCAACCGCAACTTCCCGGCAGCGACGTGGGAGCCGGGCGAGACCTTCACGTACCCACCGGGCATCGATCCCGACATCCGCGTCCTCGCCAACCGGACGAATCGCTCGTCGACCGGAGCGCACGCGGGCTCCGAGCCGGAGACTCAGGCGTTGACCGCTTTGATCGAGCGCCTCGACCCGCCCCTCGTGGTCGACATCCACAGCCCGCTCGAGCTCATCTACGTGCGCGGTGGTGTTCCGCCGGAGATGACCGCGAAGCTCACCGGACCGGCTGGCATACCGGCCCAGGACGAGATGGAGGGCCACTGCCCGGGGGCATTCGACGACTGGCTGATCGAGCGGGGCACCCCGGTGATCGTCTACGAGATCGAGCACGCCGGCCTGCCCGCCCTCTGCAAGCGGCACCTACCCGGGTTGGAAGCGTTGCTCCGGGACTAGGCCGTCGGCAGCGGCCCGACCCGGCGACGCCGACGCGGGCGGAGGTACTCGACGTTCGTGACCGCGGCCCGCTTGCTCGTCGTCAGCACACCTTCATACGGCCCCTCGTACGTGCCCGACGTCGGTGCGACGTCCGCGTAGTCGCGGCCGACAGCGACCGTGACGTACCGGAGGCCGGCTCGGCAACCGTGAGTGGGATCGAACGCGACGGCCGAGACACACTCGGGCTCGCGCTCGTGCTGCACGAGAATCTCGACCCAGGCGTGCGTGCCGCCCTCGCCGAGCAGATGCCCGGAGACGTAGCGGGCCGAGAGGCCGCAGAGCCGTGCGAGCACGAGCATGCAGTGGGCGTAGTCCTGGCAGACGCCGGCGCGTCCCGCCCAGGCCTGGGCGGCCGTGGTCGCGACCGAGGTCACGCCCCACTCGTAGCGAAGCTGATCGTGGACGAGCCCGTTGACGAGGTCTGCCAGCTCGAGCCCGGTGGCGCCGCTGGCCGTGAGCTCGGCAGCGACCGCCGACAGCTCGTCATCGGGACGCGTCAGCCGCGACGGCTGAGCGAAGCGCGCGTCGGGTGGGATGGGCTCGGACTGCAGCGTGCCGTCTGCGCCCGCCTCGCGCTCGACGACGATCCAGCTCGTGAACTCGACCGCGTGCTCGACCCGCTGCAGCGTCAGGTCGAGCACGACGTTTCCGAAGGTGTCGTAGGAGCGCTCGGTGTCCACGTCGCAGCCGGAGACGCGCAGCTTGTGCGTGAGCAGCCGCTGGTCGTCGTGGAAGTCCGGCGGCACGACGATCAGCCGCTGGCGCAGGGAGGCGACCGGACCCGGGTACTGGTAGCGGAATGCCTGGTGGATGAGGACCGTCGTCCGGGCGACGTTCTGCCAGTCGATCTCGTCGTCGTCGATCGAGCCGAGCGTCGCGATCAGGTCGCCGAGGGCATCGTCAACCATGCGGCACTACCGCTTCGGCCGTCTCGTCTGCCCACACGTTCATCTCGGTGAGCCTAGCGTCGCCATAGGTCGTGATCATCGCGACGTCGGCCGCATCCCTGCCGCGGCCAGTCGCGATCCGGCCGATCCGAGGCGCGTTGTAGCGGCCGTCGAGCGCCCACCAGCGGTCGCCCAGCCACACCTCGAACCAGGCGTGGAAGTCCATCGTCGGATACGGGCCTGCGATCCCGATGTCGGGCAGGTAGCCGCACGTGTAGCGGGCCGGGATGCTGAGCGCGCGGCAGAACGTGACTCCCAGGTGCGCCATGTCCCGGCAGATTCCGCCACGCCGCTCGAAGATCTCGACTGTCGAGGTGGTCGGAAGGCTGGGGACGCCGTACTCGATGCTCTCGTGGATCCAGCTCGTCACGGCGAGGACCCGCTCCGCCCCCGGCTCGGTCTCGCCGAAGAGTTCCCACGCGGTCTCGTTGAGGAGGTCGGACTCGGCGTAGCGGCTCGGCAGGAGCCAGTGCAGGAGGTGATCGGGGAGGTTCTCGATCCGGTGCTGCGTCGCGTCGGGGCCGGGCGTCGGCTCTGGCTCCGAGTCGATCTCGACCAGCGCATCGTAGGTGACCGTCGAGATGCCCTCCGGGAGCTCGAGACGGCGGCAGCGGTTCCCGTAAAGGTCGACGTAACTCGAGGCGGAGAGATCAGGCTCGCTGGTCCAGCTCTCTTCCACGATCTGGTCGCGGAGCTCTTCGTGAGGTGCCGCCAGCACCACGGCGGGCGTCGCCGACGCGACGTCGTGGACGAAGCGGCAACCGATCCGGACCTTCATCGGAGCATGGTATGCGCACCCAGAAGGAGTAGATTCGCCTCGACACCGAGGAGAGGAGAATCATGCGCCGCCATCCGCTTCGCTCACTCGCCGTCCTGCTCGTCGCCGGGGTCGCCGCGCTTGCTGCTCAGGTGGGTGCCTTGGCGGACTCCGGCTTGCACGGGCCGCCGACCGCAATTGGAACGGGAGGCGCGGCCGCCACGGTCGACGTGCTCGCCACGCAGGCCGCCGTCGACACCTTGCGGCGTGGAGGCAATGCCGTCGATGCGGCGGTGGCTGCGGCTGCCGTCCTCGGCGTCACCGAGCCGTTCTCGTGCGGCGTCGGCGGTGGCGGTTTCATGGTCATCTACCGCGCGAACGACGGCAAGGTGACGACGATCGACGGTCGCGAGACGGCACCGGCCGCGATGCGTTCCGATTCCTTCTGGGAGAACGGCAGGCCGCTCCCCTTCAACGACGCGCGCTACAGCGGCCTCTCCGTCGGGGTCCCGGGAACCGTCGAGACGTGGGACGAAGCGCTTGCGCGTTACGGCACGATCTCGCTTGCGGCCGCGCTCGCGCCGGCGATCCGGGTCGCGCGCGACGGCTTCGTCGTCGACCAGACCTTCTTCGACCAGACGCAGGGCAACGTCGATTTCTTCAACGACATCCCGGCGACGGCCGCCCTCTACCTCGATCCAGACGGCACGCCACACGACGTCGGCACCGTCTTTCGCAACCCCGAACTCGCGCACACGTACGAGCGGATCGCGCACCTCGGGGCGAAGGGCTTCTATCGCGGTGCAGTCGCGGACGCGCTCGTCGAGACCGTGCAGCATCCGGTCGTGTCACCGACCGCCAACCACACGTGGCGGCCGGGGCTGATGACGATGCGGGACCTGCACACGTACGTCGCACCGGAGCGGGCGCCGACGCGCGTCGGCTACCGCGGGCTCGACGTGTACGGCATGGGCCCGCCCTCGAGCGGCGGCTCGACTGTGGGCGAGGCTCTGAACATCCTCGAGGGGTACCCGCTCTCGACGATGACCCGGGAGGCGGCGCTGCACTACTTCCTCGAAGCCTCGCGCTATTCGTTTGCCGACCGCGGCGCCTATCTCGCCGATCCGGCGTACTTCGACGTCCCTCTGAGGGGGTTGCTCTCGGATGGGTTCGCGGACACTCGGCGTGGACAGATCACGGGAACCGCAGCGAAGAGCCCGGTCGCGCCCGGCGATCCCTACGCGTTCAACGGCGGCGGAAGTGCGAGTGTCCAGGCCTCGGCGACCGAGACGCGCGCGGGAACGACTACGCACATCACGACCGCCGACCGCTGGGGCAACACAGTCTCGTATACGTTCACGATCGAGTCAACCGGCGGTGCCGGCCTGGTCGTCCCGGGGTTCGGCTTCCTCGCCAACAATGAGCTCACGGACTTCAACTTCGACTCGCTGACGCACCCGAACCGGGTCGAGGGCGGCAAGCGGCCACGCAGCTCGATGAGCCCGACAATCGTGCTTCGCGACGGCAAGCCGTTGCTCGCGACCGGCTCGCCGGGTGGGTCGACGATCATCACGACCGTGCTTCAGATCCTGATCGACCGGCTCGATCTCGGTCTGACGCTGCCCCAGGCGATCGCAGACCCGCGGCTGACTCAGCGGAACACGACGACGACGCAGGCGGAGCCGGCTTTCCTCGCAACTCCTGAAGCGGCTGCGCTGAGAGCCCGAGGACACGTTTTCAGCTCGAATCCCGAGATCGGAGCCGCCACTGGGATTGAATTCCTGGGCGGCGGTCGCCTGCTCGCCGCGGCCGAGCCGGTGCGGCGCGGTGGCGGGAGCGCGATGGTGGTGAGCCCCTAAGCCGGGCTCAGGCGGTCGGCTGGGCGGCCGGGTCCCGGAGGTAGTGCTCCCTGGCTGACTCGAGGATCCGCTCGGCCGACCGCGGCATCTGCGAGCTGACCCACATCAGCGCGAGCTGAGCCGGGGGCACCTGCTTTCGGCGTAGCTGTTCACCGACGCTCGCGTACACCTGGCCTGCCTGCTCGCCGAGGGACTCCTCGAGAGCCGCGTCGACCGCGCGCTCGAGGCGCTCGGGATCGGCGGCGGGCAGGACATGCGAGTGCGACCGGCAGATCGCCGGCAACACCGAGACCTGGGCGTCCTGGTCGAACACGTCGACGCTGTAGCCGCAGAGCAGCGAGAACGATCGCCGCCGTGCGAGGCGATTCCAGAGCTCCTCCACCTCGGCTGCGCCCCGCTGGTTCCCGCGTTCGCAGAGCAGGTCGACCATCTCGCCGACGGCACGGATCCGGCGGTTCGGGAACCGCGCTGCGACCCGGTCCATCAGCCCGCCGACGACGGCCCCGAACTGTTTCTCCGAGGGTCGGTCGCCGTCCATGATCGCCGCCAGTGTGGTGTCGGCGTCGGCGCAGAAGAGCAGACCGCTCTGCTCGATCCGATCCGCGCTCCAGCCGCTCTCCGCGAGCCGCTCGCCGAACCGGCTCCAGTGCTCGGGAGTCGCGATCACGATGGCGGGCTCGCGGAGGTCGAAGCCCACGGCCAGATACTTGGCGACGGAGTCGGCAAGCTCGCTGACGTCTCGGTAGACCTGAACGGCGTGGCCCGCTGGGCCGGCACCGTGGAGGAATCCAGTCCAGGCGGCCTCCATCGGCGGATGGTAGCGCAGCCAGGTGTCGACTGCGACCACGCTGATTCGGGCTGCGCGTGTAGCTTTGCGCGGGCTTTCGATGCAGACGACCTCCGCAACGAGCTGGTGGCAGCAGGCGCACGGCGGCGACGAGCGCGAGCTCCTCGTCGCCTACTTCAGCATGGAGTTCGGGCTGCACGAACGCCTACCGATCTACTCCGGAGGCCTCGGCGTGCTGGCGGGCGACCACCTCAAGGCCGCCGCCGAGCTCGGCGTGCCGCTCGTCGGCGTCGGACTCCTCTATCGGGGCGGCTACTTCAGGCAGGGCATCGACACGGCCGGGCGGCAGACCGAGGACTACCAGCCGGTCGACCCCGAGGCGGTGGGGGTGATCCGCGAGCCCGTGTCGGTGTCGGTCGAGCTCGCAGGGGAGACGATCGAAGCCGCGGTCTGGAGCAAGGAGGTCGGCTCGGTCACCCTCTACCTGCTCGAAGTCGACCTGCTCACCGACTCGCTCTACGGGGGCGACCGCGAGCACCGCATCCGGCAGGAGCTTCTGCTCGGAGTCGGCGGCGTCCGCGCACTCGCCGCGCTCGGGATCGAGCCGACCGTCTTCCACCTGAACGAGGGTCACTCCGCGTTCCTGCAGATCGAACGCGTGCGTGCTCTGGTCGAGCAGGGACACGAGACGGCGGCGGCGCTCGAGCAGGTGCGTGCCTCCTCCGTCTTCACCACGCACACGCCGGTGCCCGCCGGGAACGAGGAGTTCGACGAGGAGCTCGTCGATCGGTACGTCGGCCCGCTGGCGGCCGAGGCCGGGCTCGATCGCGACGCCCTGCTCGATCTCGGCAGGTTCGGCGATAAGACCGGCTTCGGGCTGACGCCGCTCGCGCTGCGGCTGTCCGCATACGCCAACGGCGTCTCCGAGCTGCACGGCTCGGTCGCCCGCGAGATGTGGAAGCCGCTCTGGCCCGGCCAGGCGACGCCGATCGGGCACGTCACGAACGGCGTTCACCTCGGCACCTGGCTCGATCCGAGCCTGACGGAGCTGCTGCGCGCCGCCGGGGTCAGTCCAGAGGCGCCACCGGACGATGCCAACTGGGACGCCGCGAGGCACGTCGACTCAGAGGCGCTGTGGCGGGTCCACGCCGCCGCGAAGGCGAGCCTCGCCGAGCGAGCGGGGATCGACCGCGACCGTCTGACGATCGGCTTCGCCCGCCGCTTCGCCACCTACAAGCGCGCCGGCCTGCTCTTCTCCGACCTCGAGCGCCTGCTTGCGCTGCCGGTCCAGGTCGTCGTGGCCGGCAAGGCGCACCCGGCTGACGATCCCGGCAAGGACGTGATGCAGGGCATCGTCGAGCTCGCCCGCGATCCGCGCCTGACGGGCCGGGTGGTCTTCCTCGAGAACTACGACATCGGTCTCGCCCGCACACTCGTTCGCGGCTGCGACGTCTGGCTCAACACGCCCACACGGCCGCTCGAGGCCTCCGGAACGAGCGGGATGAAGGCGGCGGTGAACGGCGTGCTCAACCTCTCGGTGCTCGACGGCTGGTGGGCGGAGGCGTATGCGCCCGAGCTCGGCTGGGCGATCGAGGGCACCTCCGACGACGCCGACCGCGAGCAGCTCTACCGCCTGCTCGAGGAAGAGGTCGTGCCGCTCCACACAGAACGCCGCGACGAGTGGGTCGAGATGATGAAGTCGTCGATCTCGCGGCTGGCGCCGCACTTCTCGATGCACCGCGCCGTGATCGAGTACGCCGAGCGCTACTACCTACCGGCTCACATATCCGCCCGACGATAGAGCGTTCCTGGGCCGCGAAGCGGCCCCTTCAGGAGTCATCGCGCGCAAACAGATCACTCTCGCGCGAAGCGTTGCGTGTCGTCCTCAAACTGAGCTCGTCGCTGTCGACGGCCTCGTCCGTGATCTCGTCCACGTAGCCACCGAAGTAATCGGGCCCGAACGGGCGAGTCGTCGCTCTCATCATCGGGTTCAACCACGTCCCCTCCGGAGCACGGGCTGCTCAGTTTCCTAACAGCATCCTTACCGCGCCTGCACGGGTTCTCGAAGCTGCCGGCATCTCAAATGGGGACGCGACGGGTTGGACGAGGGAGTCGAGCGGCGCGGGGCGATGTGGCGCCTCGCCCGTCCCGGCGGACCGACGAACTAGCCGGCTGCCGCCAGCGCGCGGCCCTTCTTGCTCGCGCTGGACTGGCGCTTCGACTGATCGAGCACGAGCTTGCGCAGCCGGACGCTCGCCGGGGTCACCTCGACGCACTCGTCCTCGCGGATGAACTCGAGCGCCTGCTCGAGCGACATCGGGCGGGGCGGAATCAGGCGCACGGTCTCGTCGGAGGAAGCCGCCCGCATGTTCGTCAGCTTCTTCTCCTTGGTGGCGTTGACGTCGAGGTCCTCTGCGCGCGCGTTCTCGCCGACGATCATGCCCTCGTAGACCTCGATCGTCGGCCCGATGAACATCTGGCCGCGCTCCTGGAGGTTCCTCAGCGCGAAGGCGGTCGCCGGCCCGCGCCGGTCCGAGACCAGGCTGCCGGTCGGTCGCGTGCGCAGCTCGCCGTGCCAGGGCTCGTAGCGGTCGAAGACGTGGTGGAGGATGCCGGTGCCGCGCGTCTCGGTCAGGAACTCGGTTCGGAAGCCGATCAGGGCGCGCGCCGGGACGAGGTACTCGACCCGGACCCAGCCGGTGCCGTGGTTGACCATCTGCTCGAGCCGGCCCTTGCGGAGCGCGAGCAGCTGCGTCAGCACGCCGACGTAGTCCTCCGGCGCATCGATTGCCAGGCGCTCCACGGGCTCGTGCACCTTGCCGTCGACGAGCTGCGTCACCACCTGCGGCTTGCCGACGGTGAGCTCGAAACCCTCCCGCCGCATCAGCTCGACGAGCACCGCGAGCTGGAGCTCGCCGCGGCCCTGCACCTCCCACGTGTCCGGCCGCTCGGTGGGGAGGACGCGCAGCGACACGTTGCCCACCAGCTCCTGGTCGAGACGGCTCTTCAACATGCCTGCGGTCAGCTTGTCGCCTTCCCGTCCGGAGAGCGGTGAGGTGTTGATCCCGATCGTCATCGAGAGGCTCGGCTCGTCCACCGTCGAGACGGGTAACGGGCGCGGGTCCTCGGGGTCGGCAAGCGTCTCGCCGATCGTCACCTCCGGGAGGCCGGCGACGGCGACGATCTCGCCGGGCCCGGCCTCGTCTGCGTCGACGCGGTCTAGTGCTTCGGTGACGTAGAGCTCCGTGATTTTCACGCGCTCGATCCGGCCGTCGGCGCGGCACCAGGCGACCTGCTGCCCCTTCTTCATCGTCCCGTGCTGGATCCGGGCGAGCGCCAGCCGGCCGACGTAAGGGGACGCGTCGAGGTTGGTCACGAGCGCCTGCAGCGGGTGCTCCGGGTCGTACTCCGGGGCCGGGATCCGCTCGAGCAGGAGCTCGAAGAGCGGGCCCAGGTCGTCGGCGAGCGCTTCCGGCTCGACGCCGGCGCGGCCCTCCCGGGCGTTCGTGTAGGCGATCGGGAACTCGACCTGCTCCTCGTCGGCGTCGAGATCGAGGAACAGCTCGTACACCTCGTCCACGACTTCCTTGATCCGCGCGTCGGGCCGGTCGACCTTGTTGACGACGAGAATCACCGGCAGTCGCGCTTCGAGTGCCTTGCGCAGCACGAAGCGGGTCTGCGGCAGCGGGCCCTCGCTGGCGTCGACGAGCAGGAGCACGCCGTCGACCATCGTCAGCCCGCGCTCGACCTCGCCGCCGAAGTCGGCGTGGCCCGGGGTGTCGACGATGTTGATCTTGGTGTCGCCGAAATGGACGGCCGTGTTCTTGGCGAGGATCGTGATCCCCTTCTCGCGCTCCAGATCGGTCGAGTCGAGCACGCGCTCGCCGACGTCCTGGTTCGCGCGGAAGGCGCCGGACTGCCAGAGCATCGCGTCGACGAGCGTGGTCTTGCCG
>JANMJY010000192.1:0-6893 GCA_031371615.1 Actinomycetes bacterium
GGCGCCGTGCGATCGCGCGGCCGCGGCCGCGAGCCGCCGCGCGAGCGTCGCGTCGTGGCGCCGGAGCCCGTATCCGGGTCCGACCCCGGGCAGCGGTGCGAGCGGCGCCGCGCTGCGGAAGCCGTCGGCGCGGTCGAGCCCCTCGGCGCGCGCCACCTGCGCCCGGCCACGGGCGAGCAGATCGGAGCGGAGCGCGCGTCGGCCGGAACTCACTCGTCCCGCGGCGAGCACCGCCTCGACGAGGTTCCGACCAGCCTCGTAGCGGGCCTGCGCTCCGTCGGGGGTGCTCGCGTACCCGGCTTCGGCCGCCGTGAGGTAGCGCTGCTTGGCGGCCAGCAGAGCCCCGTCGCTCGCGCTCGCACACGTGGGCACGAGCAGCGCAAGCAGGATCGCGAGCCGCCGCATCAGCACGTTGTACCGTCCAGCGCAGAACTGGAGCGGGAGGCCGAGCTCGCGCTCGCCGTCCTCGAGCCCGTCGTGTCTCGCTTCGAGGTCGAGGTCGAGGTCGAGGTCGCAGGCTAATGGGCCGCTCTGGATCAGCGGCTTGACTTCGACCTTGTCGCCACTGATACTCGGCCACCGTCAGGCCAGGAGGGGGTTTCCGGCGCACACCTGGACGAAGGGTGGACCATGAGACACCGCAAGAGACTGTCTGCAACCGCCGCGGCGTTGGTGGCCGCCTTCATAGGCACGAGCCTCGCCGCCGGTGATCCGGGCGGCAGCCTGTGGACATCGGCCGGGCAGAACATCAACAACACCCGGTACCAGAGCAGTGAGCACAAGATCAGCGTCGACAACGTGGCCCAACTGGCCGTGAAATGGGCCTTCACGACTCAGGGGGACGTCTCGGCCACGCCGGCCGTCGACGGTTCGAACGTGTACGCGCCCGACTGGAGCGGCAACCTCTACGCGATCAGCAAAGCGACCGGCCAGCAGGTCTGGAGGACGAGCATCGCCGCCGCGAGCGGCGTCCCCGGTGACAAGGCTCGTGCCACACCTGTGCTCGCCGGCGGGAAGGTGATCGTCGGCACCCAGGGCCCGTTCGGCGGTGGCGGCAAAATGCTCGCGTTCGACAAGGACACGGGCGCGCTGCTCTGGAGCACTGTCCTGGACAGCCACCCTGCTGCGATCATCACGCAGTCGGCAACAGTCCACGGCAACCGTGTCTACGTCGGAGTCGCCTCGATTGAAGAGGCGATGGCGTCCTTTGTTCCGGGCTACCCGTGCTGCAGCTTCCGGGGCAGCATGCTCGCCCTCGACTTGAACACCGGCGCGATCGTCTGGAAAACGTACATGGTGCCGCCCGGCTGGCCAGGGGGCGCGGTCTGGGGCAGCTCGCCCGCTGTCGACACCCGCCGCGGCCAGGTCTATATCGCGACCGGCAACAATTACGACATCCCCCAGTCGGCCCTCGACTGCGTCGCGCTTGCCGGTAACGACCCCGTAGCGCAGCGCGCCTGCATCGCGCCCGGTAACTACATCGACTCGATCCTGGCGCTCGACCTGAAGACCGGTGCAGTTCGCTGGGCGACAGCGGCGCTGCCGTTCGACGCCTGGACGGTCCAGTGCATCTTCGGGTTCAACCCGCAGAACTGTCCCGAGCCGGCCGGCCCCGACTACGACTTCGGACAGATGCCGGCGCTGTTCACTGTGAAGCCGTCAGGGAGCGGGAAGCCTCGTGACCTCGTGGGTGCCGGGCAGAAGAGCGGCCAGTACTGGGCGCTCGATCCCGACACGGGCGCCGTGCAATGGGTCACGGTTGCAGGGCCGGGCGGGACCGCCGGCGGCCTCCAGTGGGGCTCGGCCGTCGACGAGACGCGCGTGTACACGGCGGACGCCAACAGCAACGCCAAGCCGTGGACGATGCCCAACGGTTCGGTCGTCACGTCTGGAATGTGGAGCGGTCTCGACGCAGCGACCGGGGCGCTCCTCTGGCAGACGGCGCCACCGCACGGCGGAGGCACGTCGGGCCCGGCGACGACCGCGAACGGCGTCATGTTCGGGTGCTCGCTCGATCCGCTCGGGCACATGTACGCGTTGAACGGCGCGACCGGCGCCGTGCTGTGGCAGTTCGCGAGCGGCGGCTCGTGCCTGTCCGGAGCGGCCATTTCCAACGGGACCGTGTACTGGGGCTCCGGCTACAGAAACTTCGGCTTCGGAACGCCGAACAACAAGCTGTACGCGTTCGAGCTCCCGTAGGCCGTAGAAACACGATCGGCCTGGGCGGCGCTGCCGTCCAGGCCGATCCCCGGCTAGATCGACTTCCAGAAGTAGGTCGTGTCGCAGGGTCGTCCGTCCGGGTAGAGCGCGTAGCCGGGGATCACGCCGACTTTCGTCCAGCCCAGTCGCTCGTAGAGGCGCGCGGCGGCGTCGCCGGTGACAGCGTCGAGCACGAGCAGTGTCTTCCCCTCGGCTCGCGCCTCCTCTTCGGCGCGCTCCATCAGCAGCTGCGCGATGCCGCGCCTGCGGGCCGACTGGCGCACGAGGAGCTTCGCGATCTCGCCGCGATGCGGCTGGTTCGGCGGGAGAGCGAGGATCACCTGGACCGTGCCGACGAGCTCGCGGTCGGCGAAGGCGGCCAGGATGAGGCGCCGACCCTGTTCGGCCTCGGCGACGAAACCCTCGAATGCCTCCAGCGCGTCGGCGTACGAGAACGGTTCCATGTAGCTGACGGAGGCACCTCCCGCGACGCAATCGGCGAGAACGCCCGCGAGTGCATCGAGGTGCTCGCGGAGCTCGCCCGGGGTGAGGCGCCGGACCTCGATCTGATCGGTAGCGGACATCGAGCCGTCAGGCGATCGTCGTGATGTACGCACCGACCAGCTGTGCGGTCTGCTGGTCGACGCCGCCCTCCCGACGATCGGAGTGGCCTTCCTGAAAGTGCACGAACGCGGCCGTCGAGGCGATCGGATTGACCTCATCGTCGCCGTGATCGTGGAACGAGACGTGCACGAACGAGTCATCGGCGAGTCGGAGCACGATGTAGCTCACGTTGTCGGGCTCGGCGGCGGCAAGCTCGTCGAAGACTCCTTCGACGCGCCGCTGGTTCTCGTCCGCCGCCTCGGCGGACCGCATCGCGTACCGGGTGACCAGCCTCTTCTGCATGGAGCAGCTCCTTTCCACGTGCGACTCGTACTGGGGCGCGTGCCGCTGGAACGCTTCGACGATCTCGGGGCTGCCGACAACCTGATCGCCGATGGGCTCGCTCGCTTCGCGAACGTAGTCCTCGAACCCGCCCGGGGGAAACAGGAGCAGACGCACCTCGCCCTCGCCCTGGCCCAGCCGCTTGCCGCCACCAGCCGATTGGTCCACCGCTCACCTCCTGTCGAGATCGTACGCCTACCCCCAGAAGTGCGGGTTCTAGCCGTACTCCGCCGGGCTCCCGGAACTGCCGGGCTGGTCTCGACGATCGCAGCTGGCGCCCGCTTCGCTTCGCGGTGGCAGATGCGTCACCCATGGGGCGGGAGGTCGACGCGGTCGCCGCACCGGACGCGGCGCTACTCATGCTCGCGTGGCCGAGACGCAGACGGCCGCTCATCCGTGGCGTCGATCGCAGCGGAATCGAGGATGCGTATCGCGGCATGCACGGAGTACTACGCTGGCTCGCTGAGTGTTCAGGCCAGCCCCGAGCGCATCCAGCTCGAACCGTGAGTCGGCCGTAGGAAGCTCTCCTTCGGCCTACGGTTGACCGAAAGGTGCCTGTATCGATGAAGTGGACGTTGAAGGTTCCGTCCTGTTCCTCGGTCGCATGCAGAACCCGCGTGCGCACCGTGAACGTCGTCGTGGCTGCCCGTGGACCGCAGATGTCGTCCGGGGAAAAGAGCGAGTAGGTGAGCCCGTGAACGACCACCGTGGGCTTCGCTGCAGGAGCGGCGGCGTACGCTGGGACGGCACGGCGGCCTTGCGCTTTATCGGGCGCGCACCGAGGATTCGGTGATGGCCGGGATGCTGTACGACAACAAGGCAGCCGTGCAGCTCGAGCAGGCGTACGCGACGAGCGACATGATCGTCCAGCGCGAAGAGTTGCGACGGTCGCTTCGAGCATCAGCCGGTGAATCGATCCTCGACCTGGGTTCGGGCCCAGGGTTTCTCGCCTGTGAACTCGCACAGGAGGTGGGTGCAACCGGCCGGATCGTCGCGGTGGACATCAGCTCTGACATGAACTCGATCGCCTCAAAGCGGATCGCGGCCGCCGGATTCGGCGACCGGGTCGACATCTTCGAGGGCGACGCGACCGCGCTTGTATTTGCAGACGCCACGTTCGACGCCGCTGTGTCGATGCAGGTCATCGAGTACCTCGCCGAGCCGGACGCTGCGCTCCATGAGCTAGCCCGCGTCCTGCGACCCGGCGGACGGCTCGTGATCATCGACACCGACTGGGACTCGCTCGTCTGGGCAGCGACGGATCGCGGCCGCGCTGCTCGGATCGCGGCCGCGTGGAACGAGCACCTGCCAGACCCCTACCTTCCGCGCTCGCTCGCGCCCCGCCTCCGCGAGGCCGGATTCGAGGTCAGAGAAATCCGGATCGTCCCGATACTCAACACGGCGTACGACGCCACGACCTTCAGCTACAACATCGCCCCGCTCATCGCCGCATTCGTACCCGGACGCGTAGGCGTCTCAGAGGACGAGGCAACGGAATGGCTCAACGACCTCGCAGAGCTGCAGCACCAAGGGCGGTACTTCTTCAGCATCAATCGATACCTCTTCGCCGCTTCGCCCCCACAGAGCGGCGGCCCGCGCTCCGGCACTGGTCTCTGACGATCAGACTCCCTCGCCTGCGCCAGTGCTGCGGAATGACCCCTGAGCGCCTGATCGTGGGTTAACGGCTTACGTCGAGCTGCGCGGCGAGGTAGACCCGCCAGATTGGTGGGTCGTCGTTGAAGCACATCAGGGCGTACCGTCCTGCGGCGAGCTCGGCCGGTAGCTGGCTGCTCGTTCCTGCTGGGACGCCGACACGGACCACCTGCGAATAGAACGCGGGCGGCCCGCGAAGTTGTGCTCCCTGTTGGTGCCGCTGTCGCTCCTCGTTCATGTACTTCTTGAGGTCGGCGATCGTGGCCCCCTCGGCGATTTCGGCGAGCGCGAAGGCGCCGTCGACCGAGCTTTCGTTCTGGACTCCGACCGAGACGGCACCTGCGCTCGGCTCCTTGTCTCCTTGATAGCCGCAGTCATCGTCGGTCAGTACGGCGCGCATGTTCTGGACGCCGCTCGCACCCCCACAGGCGCACAAAATGAACGTCGCGCAGACGCCTACTAGACCCAGCGCGACACGGGTGTCGAATGTCACGATCCGACTCTAGTGAGTGGCCAAGACGGTTCTTGGGGTGAAGGCCAAAGGAGCGCGAGGCTGAAAGAGTTACCTGACTGTGACGAGGCGCCCGCGTCTATTGCCCCCGACTGCGGGAAGGGGGAGTTCGACGATGGGCTTTAGGTGGCCCGCGGCGCTCGTCCTAGGATCAACGCTCCTGCTGGCCGGCTGCGGCGTCGGGGTTGACGCTTACGTAAGGGAGTACGAGGGCGGTGATGTAGAGGTGAAGTTCTGCCAAAAGGTCGGCGAGACGATCACCGATGCCGGGGTGTATCCCGCCAGCGCGGAGGATGGCGATCAGGAAGACGAGATATGGAAATGCACGATCACTGAACGGGCCGGCACCGTGGATAGGTGCTACGTCGTGCACGAGTCGAAAGTGAAAACCATCGTCCGCGGAGTCAAGTGCTGGCCCATCAGTTAGTTCGGGACTTTCTCAACCTGACCCAAGGAGCCCAATCACGACGTTGAGACGCCCTGACTGATCACGAATCGACCTTCGCCTGGGCCAGTGTTCCGGAATGACGCCAGAGCGGGTTGCCTGAGTTGGGCTCGAGGAGCGTGCAGAGCGTGTCTCTAGGTGAGGACGCGGTCGCCGACGCCGGCGCGGGTGAGAGCCTCGCGGATGGAGACGGCCTCGATCAGAAGCGACGCGTTCTCGGAGGTGTCCTCGACATCTCCGGCCTTCCAGCGTTCCGCGAACTCGTAGGACGAGTAGCCCGTCCGCTCGTAGAAGCTCTGGTTCCGGAGGACGATCGCGTCAATCGGTTCCCCCATGACCTCAGCCTGGCGCGCCTCGTCCAGGAGGGGGCGGCGCCTCCCGTCGTATGCCTGGGCCTGACGGGCGAGATAGGCCTCAAAGGCGGCCCGGGGAATTCGGACGGCCTTTTCCCCGACCCTGATGGCGGGGATGACCCTTTCAGCACACATCTTGTAGATGGTGCTGATGTCCATATCCAAGATCTTGGCGACCTCGCTGGCCTTCAGATACTGGCTGTCACGGTTGGCCATCACTGACCTCCTTCCGCCAATAGGAGTTGTTTCGAGAGTAGCTCATACCCACTACGTAGTCAACATAATCCACATAATCGGCACAATCCACATTTCCTTGATACCGCTGTTCGGAGCTTCTGCGGAGTTCGCGTCCTTCGCCCGTAACCAGCCGTTCGTGCCCTGCGTTCTCTAGGTCTCTCGATGGATGAGGGCATCGGCTACACAGTCCAGCGCGACAACGACCTCTATGACCTGCTGAAGGACTGGGGCTACGAGCCGGTCCCCGACCCGGACTTCGACAGCTGGCAAGAGATCGTTCGAGACAGCACTCAGACCGGTCACATCAGGGTGACCGGGAGACGTGACAACGGAGACGGCACCTATCTGACCTTCAAGTTCGAAGAGTTCTGGGTCAAAGGTGACCGCGGCGAGGAGGCTGTGCTCGTGCGCGAGGACGGCTCCCTCTGGGGCTACTACTACCACGGTCAAGCGCCAAATGGCGGGATGCGCTGGTGCGTCGACCCGGCCGGCCATCCCGACACTCCGCGCCACGTACATCCCTTCGCCTATCCCGAGGGCGCCGAGGCGG
>JANMJY010000205.1:0-21477 GCA_031371615.1 Actinomycetes bacterium
AGCGTCCAGCCGCAGGTCGATCCCGCAGTCGCGGGCCATCTCCGAGAGCGAGGACGCGAGACCGGCTGCCCCGCAGTCCTGCAGCGACTCGACGAGACCGGACTCGACGAGCTCGACGGAGACCTCGATCAGCTTCTTGCCGGTGAACGGATCGCCGACCTGGACGGTCGGGCGCTTGTCGGCGTCGTCCTCACCGAGCTCCTGGCTCGCGAGCACCGACGCGCCGCCGATCCCGTCGCGGCCCGTGGTCGCGCCATAGAGCACGACGACGTTGCCCGGCCCGGTCGCGCCGGCCCGCGTGACGCGGTCGGCCGGGAGCAGGCCGACGCACATCGCGTTCACGAGCACGTTATCGCGGTAGCTCTCGTCGAAGACGGCCTCGCCGCCGACCGTGGGCACGCCGACGGAGTTCCCGTAGGCGCCGATCCCGGCCACGGCGCGGTCGAAGCGTGGGTCGTCCGGCGCGAAGCGAAGCCCGTCCAGGAGCGCGATCGGGCGTGCGCCCATCGCGATGATGTCGCGCAGGATTCCGCCCACCCCGGTCGCGGCGCCCTGGAAGGGCTCCACCGCCGAGGGATGGTTGTGGCTCTCGACCTTGAAGCAGACGGCCTCGCCGTCGCCGAGATCGATCACGCCGGCGTTCTCACCGGGACCCTGCAACACGCGTTTACCAGAGGACGGAAGCCGCTTGAGGAGGAGAGCCGAGTGCTTGTAGCCGCAGTGCTCCGACCAGAGGAGCGAGAAGACCGCCAGCTCGAAGTGGTTCGGCTCTCGCTCGAGCAGATCGACGATACGGGCGAGCTCCCCGTCCGTGAGGCCGAGGGCCCGGTGTACAGGGACATCGCGCACGGGCTGTTCGGCGACCTCGGTCAGGTGAGTCAGTGTAGACGGGAAGGACGACGACAGCCGCCTCGTTGTGAGAGACCGTGAGCCGCCGCCACCTCCTCATGCTGCTGGCGCTCGCGGCGATCTGGGGCTCCTCGTTCCTGTTCATCACGATCGCGCTGCGGGAGCTCGCGCCCACGACGCTGATCCTGCTCCGGATGGGCTCC
This sequence comes from Actinomycetes bacterium, assembly GCA_031371615.1. Taxonomy (GTDB): domain Bacteria; phylum Actinomycetota; class Thermoleophilia; order Gaiellales; family Gaiellaceae; genus Gaiellasilicea. Next base: position 1,053 of record JANMJY010000205.1, read on the forward strand.
GGCGCGCTCGCGCTGGCCGTCTACGTGCGCCTCGCCGGCCAACGGCTCTCGCAGCTCCGCCCGTACGCCGGGCCGCTCGCACTGCTGGCGCTGATCAACACCGCGGTGCCGTTCTTCCTGATCGCGTGGGGGCAGCAGTACATCGACTCGGGCCTCGCCGCGATCTTCAACGCCTCCGCGCCGCTCTTCACGGCGCTGTTCGCAATCCCGATCGACCGGACGCAGCGCGTCACCGGCGCACGGCTCGCGGGTGTGGTGCTCGCCTTCGGGGGCGTCGTCCTCCTCGTCGGCTTCGAGCTCGACGGCGGCCGGTATGCGGTCGCGGGAGCGCTGGCCGTCGTCGCCGCCGCCGCCTGCTACGGGATCGGCGGGCTCTATGCAGGCCGGCACTTCGTCGGGCTGCCGCCCTCGCTCGTCGCCTTCGGCTCGCTGACGTGGGCGACGCTCTTCGTACTGCCGGTCGGCGCCGCGCAGGCGAGCATGCTCGGCTGGGAGTCTCTGGTCTCCGTGCTTTACCTCGGCGTCGCCGCGACCGGCGTCGCGTACCTCCTGTACTTCGGCCTGATCGCCGGTGCGGGCGCCTCGAAGGCGGTTCTCGTGACCTACCTCGTCCCGTCGCTTGCGCTCGGGTACGGTGCGATCTTCCTCGACGAGACGGTGACTCTGGTCTCGCTCGCCGGCCTCGCGCTCGTCCTCACCGGGGTCGCTCTGGGCACCGGTACCGTGAAACGGTGAAGCGGTACTGGCCGATGCTGCTCCTCCTCGCGTCCCTCTGGGGTGCCTCGTACCTCTTCATCAAGGTCGCGGTCGAGGACATTCCGCCGGCGCCGATGATGGCCGTGCGCACGCTGCTGGCGGCTGCGGTGCTGCTCTGCTACCTCGCCTGGCGGCTGGGTTGGGCGCGCGCGGCGGCAGATCTGCGGGCGGCCTGGCGCCACTGCGTCGTGCTCGGAGTGCTCAACGCGGCCCTCCCCTTCTGGCTGATCGCCTGGGGCGAGCAGCACATCGACTCCGGGCTTGCGGCCGTCGTGCAGGCGTCGGTGCCGATCTTCAACGCGCTGATCCTGCTGCGCGTGATCCCGCACCAGCGGCTGAGCACCTCGCGGATCCTCGGGCTTGCGATCGGGATCGTCGGCGTCGCCGTCGTCACCGGTATCCATCCCAGCGGCGGCGCCATGGCGATGGTCGGCGCGCTCGCGATCGTCGCGTCGTCGCTCTCCTACGCGGGCGCAGGCGTGTACGGGCAGCTGGCGGTCTCCGGCACCGCAGGCCCGGTGCTCGCTGCGGGCTCGATGCTCGTCGGCGGCGTCATCCTGCTCCCGTTCGCCCTCTTCCAGCTGCCCCCGAGCGCCCCTGACCTCGCAGCGACGGCCTCGCTGCTCGCGCTGACGCTGCTCGGCACCGCGCTCGCTCAGCTCGTCCTGTTCCGGATGCTCGCCCTGCACGGCTCGGCGCGCCTGTCGCTCGTCACCTACCTGATGCCCGGCTTCGCGCTCGTCTACGGCGCGCTGATCCTCGACGAAAGGCTGACCTTCTCGACGCTCGGCGGACTCGCTCTGATCCTCGCCGGCGTCGCCCTCGCCTCCGGCGCGGTGCGCCTGCCGCAGCGCGACGCGGTCGCCGTGCGCCCTTGAGCGTCTCGATTCGTGCCGCCCGAGAGGGAGACCTCGCGTTCCTTGTCGAGCTCTACGCGAACGAGGACGTCCGTCCGTTCCTGGCGGCCGCGGGCTCGTACGACCCCGACGGAGTCGCCGCGAAGGTGGCGCAGGATCCCGAGAGCGGCGGCCTCCTCGTCGTCGAGCTGGACGGCGAGCCCGCCGGAGCGATGGGCTGGGAGCTCCGCAACCGCCGCAGCCGGATCGTCCACGTTAGCGGCCTCGCCGTGCACCCTCGCCACCGCGGCCGCCGGGTCGCCGACGACGCCGCCCGCCTGCTCCAGCACCAGCTGATCCGGGAGCTCGGCTTCCACCGGATCGAGCTCGAGATCTACGGCTTCAACGAGCGCGCCCAACGGCACGCAGAGCGCGCGGGGTTCGTGCGGGAGGGCGTCAAGCGGCAGGCCTATGCGAGCGCCGACGGCTGGCTCGACAGCGTGCTCTATGCGCTCGTCGCGGAGGACCTGGACGAGCCGAGGAGTCAGTGAGAGCCGAGAAAGCTCTCGACGAGCGACCTCGCCCGAGCGGAGCCGCCGACCAGGGCCACGCCGTGCAGGAAGCCCGGCAGGACGACGAGCCGCTTGTCGTTCGACGCCGTGGCCGCGTGCAGCGTTTCGGCGTCCTTCGAGAAGTCGAACCCCGCGTTGTCGTCGTCCACTGCCGCCAGGTAGAGCACCGGTACGCGCAGCCGAGGCGCCGTCGCGACGGCGTCCAGGCCGAGGAAACGAGCGGGCGCGGAGACGCTGACGACCCCGTCGACCGGCGGCTTCACGTTCGCGCCCGCGACGAGCACTGCGATCCCGCCCATCGAGGCGCCGACCAGGAAGACCTTCTGCTTGCCCCGCTGGCGCATGACCTTGACCGCCGCGGCCAGGTCGGCCTGCAGCCGAGTTGCGGCCGCCCCCTGGCGGTGCTGGGAGAGACCGTGCCCGCGGAAGTCGATCGCGAACGCCGTGTAGCCGAGCCGTGCGAGCCGACGGGCGTACGTGACCCAGTCACAGAGGTTGCTCTGCGACTGGTGGCCGAGAATCACGGCCTTCCGGCCGGTGCCGAAGACGTGCCCAACCAGCTTCGTCCCGTCGGCGGCGCGGAACGAGACGTCCGGGCCGGGGGCGCACGAGTAGGCGGTGCGGTGCGCACCGCCGCTCGCCGTGGAGGCGAGCACCACCGCGAGGAGGATGATCAGCAGGAGTCCGCGGCCCATCTGCCGCCTGTTTAGCACCGCTAAATCAGAAGCGCAAGCTAGAGCATCCTGCCGCCGCCCTCGGTGACCACGATCACATCCTCGACGCGGACGCCGAAGCTGCCGTCGACGAGGATCGACGGCTCGTCCGTGAACGTCATGCCCGCCTCGAGTGGCGTGGGGTCCTCGATGGAGAGGAACGGCCGCTCGTGCACGTCGAGCCCGATCGCGTGGCCCATCCGGTGGCGGAAGCCCCCGCCCAGGCCCGCCTCCTCGATCGGCGCGCGACAAGCAGCGTTCACCTCGCGCGCGAGCGCTCCGGGCTTCGCGGCGGCACGGCCCGCCTCCTGGGCCGCGAGCATCGTTCGCCGAGCGTCCTCGTAGCCCGCCGGCGGCTCGCCGCAGGGGACCGTGCGGCCGAAGTCGGAGCAGTAGCCGTCGACGACGACGCCGAAGTCGAAGAGCACCACCTCTCCCTCCAGTAGCGGCTCGAGCTTCGTCGGCCCGTCCGAGTCGAGCCTGCGTTTGCCCCAGGTGAAGATGTGCGTGGGGAACGACGGGCAACGCGAGCCGCGGACGCGCAACTCGTGCTCGACGTCCTCGACGAGAGCCGTCATCGAGACGCCCGGGATCACGTGCGGCGTCACGGCGTCCATCGCCTCACGCGCGATCAGACAGGCAGTGGCCATCAGCGTCAGCTCCGCCTCCGACTTGACGCGGCGCAGCTCGTTCACGAGCGACGACCCCTCGCTCAGCTCGGCGTCGGGAACGACCTGCCGCAGCTCGATCACTGTCTCCGCCCACACGCGCTGCCCGAGCGCGATCCGGCGCAGCTCCCCGAGGCTGCGGACGGCCTCGGCGAACGTGGCCCGGCCGTCATCGGCCTCCTTGGCCACGTGCGCGCCGGGGGGCGGCACGCCGGCGAGATGGAAGTCGACGACCATCCGCGGCAGGACGTAGACCGGTTCCCGGCCGGGCGCGAGGAAGGCGCCCGCCACCCAGCCGTGCGCGTACGAGATGTTCCCGAAGCTGGGCAGATCGCGCTCGATCCCGGTCAGGTACTCGAGATCCGACGACGGCGCGACGAACAGGGCGTCGACGCGTCGTTCCTCGAGTAGTGCGCCGAGCCGGTCGCGCCGCGACGCATACTCTTGCTCCGAAATCGCCACGACTGCGGAGGATCGCACGCATGGAGCTCATCCACACCTGTTACCGGATCACCGACGTCGACCGCTCGGTCGCCTTCTACACCGCGCTCGGCTTCGAGGAGCGCCGGCGGATGCCGATCCGCGAGGAGGCGATCAACGTCTTCATGGGACTGCCGGGAGCAGGCGACCAGCTGGAGCTGACCTACAATTTCGGCGTCGACTCCTACGAGCTCGGCACGGGCTACGGCCACATCGCCCTGACCGTCGACGACATGAACGGCACGCTCGAGCAGCTCGCGGCTCAGGGTATCGCGCCGGAGCGGCCGCCATACCAGCTGCGCGAGGGTGGCTCCTTTCTCTGCTTCGTCCGCGACCCGGACGGCTATCGCGTGGAGCTGATCGAGCGCGCGCGGCCCTAGTGCCGCGCGTGATAGAAAAGAGACGTGGCCACGCGCGTCGCCAAGCAGCTGACGACCGAGGAGCTCGAGTCCGGTCTCGACGAGATCCTCCGCTCGCCCGCCGGTGAGGGCACGGTCGAGTTGATCGTCCGCCGCCCGGCCGTGGACGAGCGCGAGCTGGTCGAGGAGGCCGAGCTCGATCTCGAGCAGGGGCTCGTGGGCGACAACTGGCATGCTCGCGGCAGCAAGAGCACGGGCGACGGCTCGTCGAACCGCCTTGCGCAGCTGACGCTCGCAAACGCACGCGCCGTCGACCTCGTCGCCGCCGGCGACCGGGAGCGCTGGGCGCTCGCCGGCGATCAGTTCTACGTCGACTTCGACCTCTCGGAGGAGCATCTCCCGGCCGGCACGCGGCTCGCGCTCGGAACCGCGGTGATCGAGGTCAGCGAACTCCCCCATGACGGTTGCATCAAGTTCAGTGCCCGCTTCGGTAACGACGCGCACCGGTTCGTGAACACGAAGGCGCACCGGCACCTGAACCTGCGCGGGATCAACGCCCGGATCGTCGAGCCGGGCATCGTCCGCCGCGGCGACGCGATCAGCAAGCTCTAGCGAAGAGCCGCGCCCTTCTGCTTCGCCTTGATGATCGCGAGCAGCGCGTCGCGGTAGGTGTCCTCGTACTTCTCCGGCTCGAACGCCCCAGTGAGCTGCTCGATCGGCAGGTGGAGGAAACGGTGGAACGATCGTTTCGGGTTCGACACACTCGCGCTGGTCTCTCGTTGCGGGTTCGGGCGTAGCGTGACTGCCATGGGATCCGAACCGATCAAGGCGGCGACTCCGTGGGGCCCGGCGACGCTGCTCGAGGAGCTGCGACTCCCGCAGCAGGCCGGCGAGAAGCGCTTCTCCTCGCTCGTCCAGCTGCTCGAGAACGGCAAGGGCGAGCGGCTCGTCCGCTTCGCCTACGCCACCGACGGCGTGGCACGACGCGGCCCGGTGACCCTGCGGCTGCGCGATCTCGAAAAGTTGCGCGCGGGGCTCGCGAAGTCCCCGGGTCTGGAAGCGGTGTTGCGGCTCTGAGGCGATCGCGCCGGTTAGGCGAGCGCCAGCGTGCGTTCGCGGGCTGCATCGACGAACGCCGCGAGCAGCAGTGCGCCGTCCCCGGAGCCGAGCAGCGGATCGACCGCGTGCTCAGGATGCGGCATCAGCCCGAAGACGTTCCGCTCCTCGTTGCAGACACCGGCGACATCACCAACCGAGCCGTTGCAGTCCTCCGCGTAGCGCAGCACCAGCTGGCCGGCCGCCTCGAGCTCCTCGTACAGGCTCTCGTCCGCGTACCAGCTGCCCTCGCCGTGCTTCACCGGAATCGTCAACTCCTGCCCCGGCTGGCAGCGTGCGGTGAAGATCGTGTCCGTCCGGTCGACCCGCAGCCGGACGTCGCGGCAGACGAAGTCGAGGTCGCGGTTGCGCCGCAGCACCCCAGGGAGCAGGCCCGCCTCGCAGAGGATCTGGAAGCCGTTGCAAATGCCGAGCACGGGACCGCCGGCCGCGGCGAGCTCGCGGACGGAGTCCAGCACCGGGGCCAACCGTGCGATCGCGCCACAGCGCAGGTAGTCGCCGTACGAGAAGCCGCCCGGGAGCACCACTGCGGCGGTGTCGCGCGGGAGCGCGTCCTCCGCGTGCCAGACGAGCTGCGCGTCGGCCCCGAGCGCTCCGAGCGCCCAAACGGCGTCACGGTCGTCGTTCGAGCCCGGAAAGACGAGCACGGCGATGCGCGGCCTGATGCTCATGCTTCTGCGATCTCGATCTCGAAGCTCTCGATCAGCGGGTTCGTGAGCAACTCCTGGCACATCCGCTCCACTTCGGCCTTTGCCTCCGTCGCCGACGAGGCCTCGACCTCGAGATCGACGAGCCGGCCGACGCGGGCGCCCCCGACCGAAAAGCCGAGCTTGCAGAGCGACCCCTGCACCGCCTCACCCTGCGGGTCGAGGATTCCCTGCTTCGGTCTGACGAGAACCGTCACTCTCATCGGAGCACGACCTGCGGGTCGACGAGATAGTCGTCGAACGCAAGCCCCGTCAACAATTCGAACGCCTCGACGTAGCGCGCGCGGGTGCCGGCGACAACGTCCACGGGAACCTCCGGGCCGGGGTAGGTCTTGTCCCAGCCGAGGCTCTCGCTGTAGTCGCGAACGTACTGCTTGTCGTAGGAGGGCTGCGGTGCGCCAGGGGTGTACCCGGCCGCCGGCCAGAAGCGCGAGGAGTCCGGCGTCAACGCCTCGTCTCCGAGCACGAGCACGCCGTCGCTGTCGACGCCGAGCTCGAACTTCGTGTCGGCGACGATGATCCCCCGCGCCTCGGCATGCTCGGCCGCATGACGGTAAAGCGCGAGCGCGGCCGCCTCCGCCTCGGCCCAGCGCGCGGAGCCGACCAGCGCGGCCGCGACATCGACGTCGATGTTCTCGTCGTGGCCCGACTGAGCCTTCGTGGCCGGAGTGACGATCGGCTCGGGGAGACGCTCCGACTCCTGCAGGCCGGCGGGGAGCGTGTGCCCGCAGACGGAACCGGTGCGGAGGTAGTCCTTCCAGCCGGAGCCAGAAAGGTAGCCGCGCACGACGATCTCGACCGGGAGCATCTCGAGCCGCGTGCACTCGAGCGACCGGCCGTCCTCACGCAGGGTGAGCAGATGATTCGGCACGAGCTCGTGCGTCCGGGCGAACCAGAACGCCGACAGACCGGTCAGCACTCGTCCCTTGTCGGGGATCTCGGTCGGGAGGATCACGTCGAAGACCGAGATCCGGTCGGAGGCGACGAGCAGCAGGCGGTCGTCGCCGAGCGCGTACAGCTCGCGCACCTTGCCGCTGCCGAGGTGGACGGCCTCAGGCATGAGCGTGCTCGGCGCGGAGTGCGCGTAGGCGCTCGAAGACGACATGGACATGCTGGGTGTAGGCGTCCAGGTCGAACACCGCGTCGAGGTCGACACGGCCCGCCAACTCGGCGTCGGCGCGGACGAGCTCCGGAAAGTCGAGGCCCTCGTCCCAGGCGCGCATCGCGTGCCGCTGAACGAGCCGGTAGGCCTCGTCTCGCGAGAGACTCGCCTCGACGAGCGCGAGCAGGAGGCGCTGGCTGAAGTAGAGGCGGTGGCTCGAGTCGAGGTTCTCGCGCATCCGCTCGGTACGCACGACGAGTCCCTCGACGAGCCACGCGAAGCGGTCGAGCATGTAGTCGACGGCGAGGAAGGCATCGGGCAGGACGATCCGCTCGGCCGCGGAGTGGGAGATGTCGCGCTCGTGCCAGAGCGCGACGTTCTCGTGGCCGGTCAGGGCCGCGCCGCGGACGACGCGCGCCAGCCCGCAGATCCGCTCGGAGACGATCGGGTTCCGCTTGTGCGGCATCGCAGACGAGCCCTTCTGGCCGACGCCGAACGGCTCTTCGACCTCCCGCACCTCGGTCCGCGCGAGGTGGCGGAGCTCGAGCGCGAACCGCTCCAGCGACGCAGCCAGCAGCGCCAGCGCATTCAGCACCTCGGCGTGCCGGTCGCGCTGCAGGATCTGGGTCGAGCTCGGAGCGGGCTCGAGGCCGAGCCGCTCGCAGGCGACGCGCTCGACCTCCGGATCGGCTGCGGAGTAGGTGCCGACGGCTCCGGAGAGCTTGCCGACCCGCATCCCCTCGAGCGCTCGAGTGACACGCGTGCGGTCGCGCTCGAGGGCGAACGCCCAGCCCGCGAGCTTGAGACCGAACGTCGTCGGCTCGGCATGGACGCCATGAGTGCGGCCGATCGTCACGGTCTCGCGATGCTCCTCGGCGCGCGCCACGACGGCGGCGAAGCCACGGTCGATCCCGGCGAGGATCAGGGCGCCGGCATCGCGGATCTGGAGCGAGAGAGCAGTGTCGAGGACGTCCGACGACGTCAGTCCGTAGTGGAACCAGCGCCCCTCCTCCCCAAGCCGTTCGGCCACCGCGTCGACGAACGCGGCGACGTCGTGGTGCGTCTTGGCCTCGATCTCGGCGACGCGCTCGGGCGTCGGCACGACGGCCCGCTCACGAATCGCGTCGATCGCCTCGCGCGGCACGATTCCGGTCTCGGCCCAGCCCTCGAGCGCTGCGAGCTCGACCTCGAGCCAGCGCCCCAGTTTCGCCTCGTCCGACCAGATCGCCGACATGGCCGGGCGGGAGTAGCGCGGAATCACTCGAGCGAGTCTAGCGCCAGCCCCGGCCGATCGACCTGCGGGTCAGCCTCGGGCGGCGGAGGCGGCGAGCGCGATGTCTCCTCGGTAGCGAGCGCCCGCGAACGTGATCCGCTCGCACCCTGCGTAGGCGCGATCCCGGGCCTCGCCGATCGTCGCGCCGGTGCCGGTGACGGCGAGAATCCGCCCGCCGTTCGTCACCAGCCGCTCGCCGTGCAACGCGGTGCCCGCGTGGAAGACGAGAGCGCCCGCGGCCTCGGCGTCCTCGATCCCGGCGATCGCCGAGCCGCTGTCTGGCTGCACGGGATAGTTACCGGCGGCGAGCACGACGGTCACGGCCGCGTTGTCGGAGGCAGCGAGCTCGATGCCAGCCAGATCTCCACCGGCCGCGGCAGCGAGCGCGCCGAGGAAGTCGCCTTCCAGACAGGGCAGGATCGACTGCGTCTCGGGGTCGCCGAAGCGGCAGTTGAACTCGAGCACCTTCGGCCCCTCCGCGGTCAGCATCAGCCCGGCGAAGAGCACGCCGACGAACGGCGCGCCACGCCTCGCCAACTCCTCGACGACCGGCCTGTGGACCTGCTCGACGAGCTCGGCGACCTCGTCCGCATGGAGCGCGGGAACGGGAGAGAAGGAGCCCATCCCGCCGGTGTTCGGGCCGGTGTCGCCGTCCCCGATCCGCTTGAAGTCCTGCGCGGGAGCGAGCGGCAGGACACGGCTCCCGTCGGCGAGCGCGAAGACCGACACCTCCTCGCCCACCAGCAGCTCCTCGATCACGATCGGGCCGGGGAAGGCCGCGGCCGCCTTCAGTCCTTCGTCGAGCTGCTCGGCCGTCTCGCAGACGAAGACACCCTTGCCGGCTGCGAGCCCGTCGACCTTGACGACGCAGGGCGGGCGTGCGACGGCGAGCGTCTCCGCGGTCGGAACACCGGCCGCGGCAAGCACTTCCTTGGCGAACGACTTCGACCCCTCGATCCTGGCCGCCGCACGGCCGGGCCCGAAGACGGGGACGCCGTTCCGGCGGAGGACGTCGGCGACCCCGGCGACGAGCGGCGCTTCCGGGCCGATGACGACGAGATCGATGTCGAGGCTGCGCGCCAGCCCGAGCAAGCTCTCGCCGTCCTCTGCCCGGACCGGGTGGCAATCCCCGAGGCGCGCGATCCCCGGGTTGCCGGGAGCGGCGTGCAGCGATCCGAGCGCCGGAGCCTGCGCGAGCTTCCACGCGAGCGCGTGCTCACGTCCGCCCGACCCGACCAGGAGCACCTTCACGGCGGCCGAGTCTACTTCCCGCGTTTGCTGGGCGGCGGCGAGCGCCGCCGAGACCCTCCCCGATCCGGGCGCGACCGCGCGCCGGCATCACGGTGACCCGAAGTAGCCTGGGCGAGTGCTCGGCGCGAGCCTCGTCCTGCTCGTCTTCCTGCTCGCCGGAGCCGCCGTCCAGCGTGCCGGCGCACCGGCGAGGCTGCGAGACGCGGTCTGGGTCGCGTTCTTCTGGACGTTCTCGCCGATCCTCGTCTTCGTCACCTTCCTCACCGTCCATCTGGACAAGGGGCTCGGCCGGGCGCTCGCAGCAGCCATCCTCGCCAGCTGGCTCGTGGGTCTCGCCGGGTACACCTACGCACGCCTGGTCGCGCCCGAGCGGGACGAGCGCGGCGCGCTGACTCTCGCAGCCGGCTTCGCGAACACCGGCTTCGTCGGCTACCCGCTGGCGCAGCTCGCCTTCGGGTCAAGCGGCCTGGCGCTCGCGGTCATCTACGACCGCCTCGCCTGGCTCGTCCCCGCCTCCTCGATCTCCACGACGATCGCCCGTGTGCACGGCCGGCGCACGCTCGAGGTGTCGCCGCGCCACCGGGTTCGGGCCCTCCTTGCGAATCCGCCGCTGCACGCGTTCTGGCTCGCGCTGGCGCTGCGAGCCGCGGACGTCCACGTGCCCGGCACAACCACGGCACGAGATCTCGTGGGCGCCGCGATCGGGCCATACGGCTTCTTTCTGCTCGGGTTGTCGCTGACCCGCGAGCGCGCTCCGCAACGGCCGGCCGAGCTGCGCCGGGCGGCGGGCGCGATCGCAATCCGGTTCGGCGGCGGACCACTCGCCCTGCTCGGGACCGGGACACTCCTGGGCGCGGACGTCCCCGGCGTCTTCTTCCTGCTCGCAGCGATGCCGAGCGCGTTCCACGTGTTGATCCTCGCGCGCGTCTACGACCTCAGGCCTGTGCTGATGAACCGGATCGTCGTCGGCACGACCATCCCGGCGGTTGCGCTCGTCGTGCTCGTGACCGGGATCGTGCGCTAGACGGGTCCGGCAGCCACGCGGGCGAGAGCGTCGACCACGTCTGGGTCGAACTGCGTCCCCGCACAGCGCCGGAGCTCTTCGAGCGCTTCTTCCGCGGACCGCCCTGCGCGGTAGGGCCGGTCGGCCGTGATCGCGCTGTAGGCGTCGCAGCAGCAGACGATCCGAGCAACGAGCGGGATCTGGTCGCCGGTGAGCCCGTCGGGGTAGCCGCCGCCGCCGTAGCGCTCGTGGCAAGACCTCACGAGGTGCCCGACGTTGCCGAGCACGCCGCCGACGCGGTCGAGCATCTCCTCGCCGATGACGGTGTGGGTCTCGACGACCGCCCGCTCTTCTGGCGTGAGCGGCCCGGGCTTGTTGATGATCTCGTTCGGGATCCGGATCTTGCCGACGTCGTGCAGCAGGGCGACGAACTCCGTGTCGCGGCGCCCCCGCGAATCGAGACCGAGCTCCTCGGCGACGGCGACCGAGAGTGAGACCACGTCCTGGCTGTGCAAGCCGGTGTAGGCGTCGTCGGCCTCGACGACGTCTCCGAGCAGGAGGGCAGTGCCGCGGTAGGCGTGGCTGAGCTCGAGCGCATGGTCGACCCGCGCGCGCCGCTCGCGCGCGAACGTGCGCAGGAGGCCGGCGAGCGGCAGCACGAGCAGAAGCGCCGCAGGCTGGTCGACGGCCGCGAGCGCGGCCAGAAGACCGACGGGCGCGAGCGCTGCGTCGACCGCCCACGTGAGACTCATGTAGCGGACGAGCAGCCGCGCCGGGACTCCCAGCGCGATCCGCTCGTGCGTGGCGGCGCTCGCGAATTCGAATGTGAACTGGGCGGCGAGCGCGAGCGCATAGATCGGCCAGTCCCGCAGGGTCGGGAGCGACTCGCCGAAGGCGACGAGCACGAGCACGGGGCCGAGCGAGTAGAACGCGTTGCCGAGCCGGACGAAGACACGCTCCGCATGGATGCGGCCCTCGACGATCTCGGCGACGTTCGCGAGCATGATCCCGGCGGCGACTGCGAAGGGGACGAGGCCGAGCGGCAACACGAACAGCATCGGCACGAACAGCAGCTGGGTCGGAACCGCAAGCCCGGAGCCGATCTCGAACTCGATCCTGTAGGCGACCGCGTAGACGCCGACGAGCAGCAGCACGGTGAGCGGCGAGGGGGAGCGCGTCGAGTCGGTCAGGAGCACGAGCAGGCCGGCGACGACGAGGAACGCGGTGCCGGGGAAGACGTTCGCCCAGAGCTCGCGCCGAACGAGCCGAGACCCGCGGCGCGCGCGCCCGTCTTCGATCCGCTCCTCGAGCTCGGGATCGAGCTCGGCCCGAGGGGCTGCCGGCTCGGGCAGGATCACGCTGTCAGCCGCAGTGCTCACTCTCGGAGTATCGGAACTCCTTCCGGCGGTGGCTCACTCGAAGGAGGGATTCGGCTCAAGTCGGCCGCCACTCACCCGGAAGGGGGATGGAGCTGACGCGCTTGCTGCAGACACTGCGAGGACTGCGGTTCGGGGCAACTTCAAGGGAGAGTTCATGGGTATTGCGGCTTCTTCGGCGACAAACTTTTGGCGCCTAGCTTTGCTGGCGCTGGCAATCTCCGCCCTCGTGGCGGTGCCCGCTTCGCGCGCCGATGCCGCAGACGGTTCGCTGCTCGGCTGCGGTTATGACGCCGCCCATCCGTTCCTGCGCTTCCTCGACCCGCTCCCGTACACCCTGGCACCCGACGGCGGCTTCGAGCGTGGCGCGTCCACGTGGAAGCTTTCCGGCGGTGCGAAGGTTGTGTCGGGGAACGAGCCCTTCGACCTCGCCGGGTCGGGCACGAGGTCGCTGCAGATCCCCTCGGGTGGTAGCGCGACGAGCCCGTCGATGTGCGTCGGTCTCCTGCTACCCGTAGTCCGCTTCGTCTCGACGGGCGGCAGCCTCCTCTCGTCGTTGCAGGTGGAGGCGCTCTACACCGACCTCTTCGGCCAGCGTCAGTCGATCGAGCTTTCGCCCCTCGTGCTTCCGTCGAGCGCGTGGCAGCCAACGCTGCAGCTGATCCAGCTCGGCGGGACGCTCAACGCGCTGACGCTGAACGGCCTGACGACCGAAATGTCCTTCCGGTTCACGCCGCGCGGTGGCCTCTTCGGTGCCGGCACGTGGCGGATCGACGACGTCTACGTCGATCCCTGGAAGACGATCTAGGCCGCTGCTAGCCGCGCGCGAGCACCTGCTCGCGCGCCGCCCCCGTACCGACGAGCTCGACCGGGACGCCCAGCTCTCGCTCGACCTGCTCGACGTAGGCGCGGGCAGCGTCGGGGAGGTCGGCGAGCGTCGCGCAGTCGTCGAGCGGCTCCACCCATCCGGGCACCGTCTGGAAGACCGGCTCGGCGTGGTGGAAGTCGCTCTGATGGGCCGGGAAGTCTCGCGTCTCGCTTCCGTCGGGCAGGCGGTACGCCACGCAGACCTGCAGCTCGTCGAACGTCGAGAGGACGTCGAGCTTCGTCAACGCGAGCGACGTGATCCCGTTCAGCCGCACGGCATAGCGGAGCGCGACGAGGTCGAGCCAGCCTGGCCGACGGTCGCGGCCGGTGACCGTGCCGAACTCCTGGCCGAGCTCGCGCACCTCGCCGCTCAGCCGCTCGTCCATCTCGCTCGGGAAGGGTCCCGCGCCGACGCGCGTGACATACGCCTTGGAGACGCCGATCACGGCGTCGATCCGCGTCGGCCCGATCCCGATCCCGGTCGACGCCGCGCCGGCGATCGGGTTCGACGAGGTGACGAAGGGATACGTGCCGTGGTCGAGGTCGAGCAGCGTGCCCTGCGCTCCCTCGAGGAGGACGCTCCGGCCGTCGTTGAGCGCCCGGTCGACGAGCAGCGAGGTGTCGGCGACGAACGGCCGCAGCAGCTGGGCGAACCCCTCGTAGCGCGAAGCGACATCGTCGAGCTCGAGCGGCTCCTGCTCGTAGACCCGCTCCAGCCAGACGTTCTTCTCGGCGAGCGCGACCTCGATCTTCTGGCGCAGGATCTTGGGATCGAGCAGGTCCTGGACCCGGATCCCGAGGCGCGCCGCCTTGTCGGCGTACGCGGGGCCGATCCCGCGGCGGGTCGTCCCGATCTGCAGCTTGCCGAGCCGCTTCTCGCTCGCCCCGTCGATGACGATGTGCCAGGGCATGATCAGGTGCGCGTTACCGGAGATCCGCAGCGGCTCCGCCGAGATTCCTCGGCCCGCGAGGTCGTCGATCTCGTCCAGCAGCACCTCGGGGTCGACGACGCAGCCGGCCCCGAGCACGCTCACCTTGCCGGAGAGGATCCCGGACGGGAGGTGGCGGAACTTGAACGTCTCGCCGGCGACGATGACCGTGTGCCCGGCGTTCGGGCCGCCCTGGTAGCGGCAGACGACGTCCGAGTCCTGGGCGAGCAGGTCGACGATCTTACCCTTGCCTTCGTCACCCCACTGCGCACCGACGATGACGGTGGCAGGCACGGAGAGAGTCTGCCCTAACTGGCGAGCTGGACGCCGATGGGGTCGCGGTCTGCCCGCTCGACCCGGATCTCGTGCCCGCGCGAGCACGCAACGGCGGTGTGAACCCGTTCGAGCTCGAGCCTTCCCTGCACCTGCGCCCCGAGATAGCCGTGCTCCGCGGCGCACTCCTCGCAGACGACGACGTACGACGTCGCCTTCGGTGCCAGCCAGATCGTCTGGTCGATCATCCGGTCCCCTTTCGTGCTTCGGTCGTGCTCTAGGCGGCTGCCAGATCTGCGAACTTCGCGTAGCGCTTGAGGAACGAGAGCTTGATCGTGTCGGTCGGCCCGTTCCGGTGCTTGGCGAGAATCAGCTCGGCGATCCCCTGGGACTCCGACTCGTCGCCGTTGTAGTACTCGTCGCGATAGACGAAGCCGACCAGGTCGGCGTCCTGCTCGATCGAGCCGGACTCGCGCAGGTCGGAGAGGATCGGCCGCTTGTCGTGCCTTTGCTCGACCGCGCGGGAGAGCTGCGAGAGCGCGAGGATCGGTACTTCCAGGTCGCGGGCGAGCACTTTCAGCTGGCGCGAGATCTGCGACACCTCCTGCACCCGGTTCTCGGAGTTGCCGCCCGAGGTCATCAGCTGCAGGTAGTCGACGATGATCAGGCCGAGGTTCGGCTCGCGGGACTTCAGGCGCCTCGACTTGGAGCGGATCTCCATCATCGTCACCGAGCCCGTGTCGTCGACCCAGATCGGCGCCTTCATCAGCTTGTCGCACGCGGCGGTCAGGCGCGGCCAGTCCTCCGGTTTCAGCTTGCCGGTGCGCAGGCTCTGCGACTCGACCCGCGCCTCAGCGCACATCATCCGCTGAGTCACCTCGCTCTTCGACATCTCCAGCGTGAAGAGCGCGACGGGGATGTCGTGCCGAACGGCGAGGTTCTGCGCCATGTTCAGCGCCAGCGCCGATTTCCCCATCGACGGTCGGGCCGCGATGATGATCAGGTTCCCCGGCTGGAAGCCCGAGGTGAGCTTGTCGAGCTCCTTGAACCCCGTCGGGCAGCCGGTGACGTCGGCGCCCGCCTCGTAGAGGTGCATGATCCGCTCGAAGCTCTCCTTGAGCAGGCCCTCGATGTGGGTGAAGTCGCTCGTGACGCGCTGCTGGGCGAGGTCGAAGACGATCTGCTCGGCGCGGTCGACGAGGTCTGTCGTCTCGCCGGGCCGCTCCTGGCCGAGTCTCGCGATCTCCGACCCGGCCCTGACGAGGCCGCGGAGCGTCGCCATCTCGCGCACGATCCGCGCGTAGTGGGCGGCGTTGGCGGTTGCCGGCACGAGCGCCGCGAGCTCGTGGATGCGCGCGCGCCCACCGACCTGCTCGAGCTCCCCACGCTCCTCGAGCGAATCGACGAGCGTGATCGCGTCGACCGGCTCGCCCTGCTGGTAGAGCGCCAGGCAGGCTCGATAGACGGTGCCGTGGCTCTCGCGGTAGAAGTCCTCCGCGGAGAGGATCTCGGTGACGGCGCCGATCGCACCCGGAGAGAGCAGCATCGCGCCCAGCACCGACTCCTCCGCCTCGAGGTTTTGCGGCGGGACGTGCGGCGACGTCGCCGCCAGAGGGAGGACCTGCGCCATACCCCTACTGAACAGGACCTGTCAAACCCGGCCGATTCGCAGCTACTGCAGGGGAATGGAACATACGTTCCTGACGCTATCCACAGCGTCGGACGACTTATCCCGAATGTCTTAAACGGGCTTGTCCGCTGCGAGCGGGAAGTTCACAGCACGCTCCACAGGCCTGTGGAGCGTGCTGTGCAGAAAGTGCTCAGCCCTGCTCGGCCTCGGGCTCGGGCTCGGGCTCGGGGGCTCCTGCCTCGGCGGACTCGGGGCCACCCTCGAACGGCGCGTCGGCTGCCGCCTCCGCGGGCGTCCGCGTCTCGCCGTCCGCGTCCGGCTCGTCCTCGACCTCGAGCGTTGCCTCGAGCTCGGCCGCAGCTTCGGCGCGGTGCGCCTCCGCTTCGGCCTGCACGGCGGCCTGGGCCTCGGCCTCGGCGGCCTCCATCGCGGCGAGCTCTTCCTCGGGCGGCAGCTGGCCGCCCTCGGGGATGACGAGCGTGCGCACGTCGACGGTGACGTTCTCGAAGAGTTGGATCGGGATCGCGTAGCGGCCGATCCGACGGATCGAGTCCGTGTCGATCTTCTTGCGGTCGACCCGGATCTTGTGCTTCTCCCAGATCTGGTCGGCGATGTCCGTCGTCGTCACCGAGCCGAACAGCGCTCCGGTCGGGCCGGCCTTCACGTCGAAGCTGAGCTCGGCGGTGCGCAAGACGTCCGCGACCTCGTTCGCCTGGTCGACGGTCCGTGCCTGGTTGCGGGCGCGCATGCTCTCGATCCGGGCAACCTCGGCGACCCGTCCCTGCGTGGCCGGCTCGGCCAGCTTGCGCGGGAGGAGGAAGTTCCTCGCGTAGCCGCGCGCGACGTTGACCACCTCACCGCGCAGCCCGACCTTGTCGACGTCCTTGAGGAGGATGACCTCCATCGCTAACGCTCCTCCACGTAGGGCAGGAGCGCCATCTCGCGTGCCCGTTTGACGGCGACTGCGACCTGCCGCTGGTGCCGCCTGCAGGCGCCCGTGATCCGGCGGTTGCGGATCTTTCCCTTCTCCGAGATGTAGCGGCGGAGCTGGTTCAGGTTCTTGTAGTCGACCTCTTCGATCTTGTCCTTGCAGAAGAGGCAGCTCTTGCGCCGCCCGGGGGCAAGCGAGGAGCCGGGACGCTTGCGCGTCTGCTGTGTTTTCGGTTGGGCCATAGCTCTCCTTAGTTAGCGCAAGATGAGCATCCGCGGAAGCGGATGCTCATCGCGCAAAGACCCCTGAAGGGCCGCTTCGCGGCCAAGGAACTCGTCTCATCATCGCTCAGAACGGGATGTCGTCGTCGGCTGCCGCTGCAGCGGGGAAGTCGGCGGTGGACTGCGCGGCGCCCTGCGGGACGAACTGCTGGTCGCCGCCGCCACCGCCGCCCTCGCGGCTGCCGAGGAACTGGATGTTGTCGGCGACGACCTCCACCGACTGGCGCTTGGAGCCGTCCTGGGCGTCCCACTCCCGCCAGGTGAGCTTGCCCTGGACGCCCACCGGGCGGCCCTTGGCGAGGTACTGCGCGCAATTCTCCGCCGTTCGACCCCAGACGGTGACGTCGAAGTAGTAGGCCGCGTCGGTCCACTCCTCGCCCTTCTTGACACGGTCGTTCACCGCGACGCGGAGAGTCGTGACCGCGGTGCCGGACGGGGTGTGGCGCAGCTCGGGATCCTTCGTCAGGTTTCCGACGAGGACGACGCTGTTGATGTTCTGGGGCATTACTCCTCCTCCAGCGAGGTGTCGATGGGCTCCACGACATCCTCGCGCGCGGGACCGCCCACCGCTACTGGCTGGGTCGACCCTGGCCGGTAGCGCCGAGTAGCCAGATGGCGCATCACGTTGTCGTCGATCTTGAGGACGCGCGAGATCTCGTCGAGCGTCTCCCCGTCGGTGCCGAATGAGAGCAGGTGGTAGACGCCGTCGGTCTTCTTGTCGATCTCGTAGGCGAGCTTGCGGCGGCCCCAGACGTCCTGGCCGTCCCATCTGCCGCCACCCTTCTCGACCAGGTCGCGCGTGCGCTTGACGATCTCCTCCTGCCGCTCGTCGGGCAGTTCAGGGTCCAGCATGATCAGAACTTCGTAGTCGTTCACGTTCCCGGTCTCCTTCCGTCGGGCTTCCCCTGGTCTTAGGCGGCCTCGCCGGCCAGCGTGCACGGGAACGGCGCACGCGAGACGAGGCAGGAAGCGGCTCTAGAGTACCATCGGCCGCATGAGGCGGGGACTGGCATGGCTCGTCGGAGTCTTCGGGCTCGCTGCGGTCTGGCGGTTCAAGCGGCGGGCGGCAGGCGCCTTCGAGCGTCCGCACTCCGATCCCGCTGACGAGCTGCGTGCGCGGCTCGAGCAGGCTCGCGAGGTCCCCGACGACCGCGACGAGTACGACGCGGCCGAAGGGCAGCCGGTGAACGAGGTCGGCCAGTCGACGAGAGAGCCAGGTTCGATCGAGGAGCGGCGGCGGGCGATCCACGAGCAGGCCCAGCAGGCCCTCGGCGAGATGCAGCAGCTCGACGGCGAGTAAGCACGGCCTGAGCAGGCAGATCGAAGGCTTCGGAGCCTCAGACGGTGGGCATACTGTGAATGGCCATGAGCAAGCTGCCCCGGACCGACGAGCTGCCACATGCCGAGGAGGGGTTCGACCCGGCACGCGTCGAAGAAGCGTTCGCGACGTTCGCAGACCGCGTCCGTGAGCTCGAGTCGGTGGCGTCCGAGCTCCGTGCCGAGCTGCACTCGCTGCGGGCCGCACGGTCGGTCCCGAGCCGCTTTGACGACGAGGACTGGCCGGCCGTGACCGGCCTCGCGAGCGACGCCGCCTCGTCGACCGACTGGATCGCGACGGTGCCGCCGCCTCTGGCCCGTGGTCTGACGGTTCCGCGGCTCGCCGTCGAGGGCGTTTTCCTGCTGCTCGTCGCCGTGCTCGCCGGCTTCGCGGACCTGCGCCCCGCCTGGATCGTGCTCGTGATGGTCGTCGCGTGGGCGCTCGTCGCGCTCGCGGAGTGGGCGGCGGCGGCCAAGCGCTCTCGCTGGCGCCTCGACGAGGTTGCGCCGGCCGTGGTCGTGCCGGGACCGGACGCGGCCGACAGCACGGGCCCGTGGGACATGCCGGTCGTCGAGTCCACCGCCGTCGACTCGCCGGAGCCCGACTCCGAGTCCAAGACGATCGTGACCAAGCTGCCGGAGGAGAGCGCGGGCCGCCGGCTCGGCTTGCGCCGGCGGAAGCAGCCGGCCGAGGCGACCGCCGATCCCTGGGAGACGTAGTCTCGCTGCGGCCCTGGCCGCGCCCGTGGTCGCCGCCGCTCTCGTCGCAGTGCCGGGCGCCTCGGCGCTGTACCCCTCGCTGAGCCCCGCACCGGCGCTGCAGGTCTGCTGCGGCTTCACGGCCGAGCTCTACGCCTCTGGGCTCGAGCGTCCGACCGCGCTCGCGTTCGGCCCAGACGGGTTGCTCTACGCGACCCAGGAGACCGGCGAGCTCGCCGTGGTCGGCCGCGGCTCCACGAAGCCTCGCGTGGTCGCCCGCGGCTTCGCGACGCCGCTCGGGCTGGCGTGGGTACGCTCGACGCTCTACGTCTCCGCCCAGGGCTCCGTCACCCGCCTCGTGCTCCGCGACAAGCGCGTCCTCACGCGCCGCAAGATCGTCACACGGCTCCCGTTCGGCCGGCACCAGCAGGACACGATCGCGCTCGGCCCCGACGGACGGCTCTACCTCGGCAGCGGCTCGACCTGCGACGCCTGCCGGGAGCGGGACCGCCGCAGCGGCGCGATCCTCTCGTTCAGGCTCGACGGGAGCGACCCGCAAATCGTCGCGACGGGTCTCCGCAACCCATTCGGGCTCGTGTTCGACGGTGACACACTCTACGTGTCGGACAACGCGCGCGACGACAAGGGCACGGCCGAGCCGGCCGAGACGATCGTGCGGATCAGGCGCGGCGCGGACTACGGCTGGCCGCGCTGCTGGGCGAGCTGGCGGCTGCGGCGGCTGCAGGGCTCGTGCCGTGGCGTGACGCCGCCGGTCGCCTATCTCGAGCCCCACTCGTCGGCCGACTCGCTCGCCCTCTGGGCTGGAACGATGATCGTGAGCGAATGGGGCCAGTACCTGAGCCCGCGCTGGGGCCGGAAGCTCGTCCAGGTGAACGTCCGGACCGGCCACTCGTCCACGTTCGCAGACGGCTTCGAGCATCCGCTCGGCCTCGCGGTCGAGGAGCATGGAGGCGTCCTGGCAGGCGACTGGGGCCGCGGCGTGATCTACCTGATCAGGAAGCGCTGAGCCGCGCTCGCGAGCGCGCCCGCGATCTTCCGCTGGTAGCCGTCCGAGCGGAGCAGGCCCGATTCGCGCGGGTTCGACATGAAACCCGTCTCGACGAGGACCGCCGGCACGTCGGCCCAGTTGAACCCGGTCAGGTCGGCACGCTCGACGACGCCGAGATCGCGCGCGCCGGTGGCTGCCAGGACGTCGCTCTGGACAATCCGGCCGGCTCTTCGACTGGCGGCGTAGATGTCGCTCGTCCAGCCGCGCCGGAAGGCGG
>JANMJY010000215.1:0-4333 GCA_031371615.1 Actinomycetes bacterium
CGCCTTCGGCTCGCTCTCGTAGGGGGAACCATGTTTCCCCCACGAGCCCCCTTCTTCTGCTGTGTGGGGGGACATCCCAGTTCCCCCACACCCCCAAAAGCTCATGGGGCAAAGGTGGCCCCATGAGCCGCCAGGCCGGCAAGCGGGCGGTCGTGACGGGCGGCGGCTCGGGGATCGGGCGGGCGACGTGCCGGCGCTTCGCGGCAGTGGGTGCGACGGTCGTCGTCGCCGATCTCCTCGGCGAGCGCGCCGAAGCGGTTGCGGCGGAGATCGGAGGTGCCGCGATCGAGGCGGACGTCACCGTCGCTGCCGACGTGACGCGGATGGTGGAGGCGGCCGGGCGGGTCGACGTGCTCGTCAACAACGCCGGCGGCGGTTTCGCGGACGACCTGCTCGAGATCAGCGAGGAGGAGTGGGACACAGACGTCGCCATCAACCTGAAGTCGGCCTTCCTGTGCTCGAAGGCCGTGCTGCCCGGGATGATCGAGCAGGGGTCGGGCGTGATCGTGAGCATCACGTCCGTGAACGGGATGGCGTTCTTCGCGAACGAGCCGTACAGCGCCGCAAAGGCAGGCCTGATCAGCCTGACGCGCAGCATGGCGGTGCGCTACGGCAGGCACGGGATCCGCGCCGTCGCGATCGCTCCCGGCACGATCCGCTCGCCGCTCTGGCAGGAGCGTGTCGACAAGGAGCCGGCGATCTTCGAGCGGCTCGTGCGCTGGTACCCGCTTGGTCGCGTGGGGGAACCCGAGGACGTCGCGAACGCAGTCGCCTTCCTCGCCTCCGACGACGCGTCGTGGATCACCGGCGAGGTGCTGCGCGTCGACGGCGGCCTGCTCGCCGGCAACGCGCAGATGGCGCGCGAGCTCGTCGCGAACTTCTCGCCCGACGACGAGGACTGAGTCGTGCTCGACGTGCTGATCCGCGGCGGCCACGTGATCGACGGCGCCGGCAATCCGTGGTACCGCGCCGACGTCGGCATCGCCGGCGGCCGGATCACCGCGGTGGGCCGCGTCGACGAGCCGGCGGAGCGCGTCATCGACGCCGACGGCCTCTTCGTCTGCCCGGGCTTCGTCGACATGCACACGCACTCGGACCTGCAGCTGCTCGTGAACCCGCGGCACGAGGCCAAGGTGCTGCAGGGCGTGACGCTCGACGTGCTCGGCCAGGACGGGCTCAGCTACGCGCCCGTCACCGACGATGTGCTCGAGCAGCTGCGCGGGCAGCTCGCCGCGTGGAACGAGGACCCGCCCGGCTTCGACTGGAGCTGGCGCACGGTCGGCGAGTACCTCGACCGGCTCGACGCCGACGGGATCGCGATCAACGCCGCGTACCTCGCGCCGCACGGGACGATCCGCATGATCGCCATGGGCACCGACGACCGCGCTCCCACCGCGGAAGAGCTCGCGCACATGAAGCGGCTCCTGGCCGAGGCGCTCGAGCAGGGCGCGATCGGCCTCTCGACCGGCCTGACGTACACGCCGGGGATGTACGCCGACGACGACGAGATCGTCGCGCTGCTCGAGGTCGTCCGTGAGCACGGCGGCTACTACACACCTCATCACCGCAACTACGGGAAGCGGGCGCTCGAGGCCTACGCCGACTGCATCGAGATCGCGCGCCGTTCCGGCGTCCCGCTCCACCTCGCGCACGCACACCTCGGCTACGCGGTCAACAAGGGCAGGGCGCCCGAGCTGCTCGCGATGATCGACCGGGCGCGTGACGACGGCATCGAGGTCACGCTCGACACTTATCCGTATCTCGCCGGCTCCACCTACCTGGCGGCGTTCCTACCGAGCTGGATGCACGTCGGCGGCAGCGCGGCGACGATCGAGCGGCTGCGGGACCCGGCGCTTCGGGATCGGCTGCGCGCCGAGATCGAGGACGAGGGATCCGACGGCTTCCACGAGATCCCGATGGACTGGTCCGTGGTCGTCGTCGACGGGCGCCGGCTCTCCGAAGCGGCGGCGGAAGCGGGGGACAGGCCGATCGACTACGTCTGCGATCTCCTCGTCGAACGGAACCTCGCCGTGTCCTGCATTGCCCACACGGGCAACGAGGAGAACGTGCGCACGACGATGGCGCACTGGTCGCACACAGTCGGCAGCGATGGGATCATCGTCGGCGACCGGCCGCACCCGCGGGGCTGGGGCACATTCCCGCGCTACTTCGCCGTCTACGTGCGCGAGCTCGGGATCCTCAGCTGGGAGCAGGCGGTGCGGAAGATGACGTCGCTGCCCGCGCAGCGGCTCGGCTTTCCGGACCGC
The DNA here is from genome assembly GCA_031371615.1 of Actinomycetes bacterium. Lineage (GTDB taxonomy): Bacteria > Actinomycetota > Thermoleophilia > Gaiellales > Gaiellaceae > Gaiellasilicea. The sequence goes on from JANMJY010000215.1 coordinate 2,268, forward strand.
GGCCTGCTCCGTCCCGGCCTGGCCGCGGACGTCACGTGCATCGACCCCGAGACAATCCGCGACACGGCGACCTACGAGGACCCGCGCCGGCAGCCGGAGGGCGTTCCGTACGTGCTCGTGAATGGCGTCGTCGTCGTCGACGACGGCAAGCACACCGGCGCGCTTGCCGGCCGCGCGCTACGGGCGGGGAACGCCTCGGTCCCCCGCCCGCGGTGACATCGAGTTACGCGCCGGGGGTGGGGGCGCCCGGGTCGGTCTGCCAGAGACCGAAGTCGTTGCCCTCCGTGTCCGTGCAGAGCGCGAACCAGCCCATTCCGGGCACCGGCATCGGCTCGCCTCCCTTGCCTCCGAGCTCGTTGACGCGAGCGGTGCCGGTCTTGACGTCGTCGACGTCGAAGTACACGCGTGTTCCGCGCTTGTCACCGTCGGCCTCGGAGATCGCGCCGCCCTGCGTCTCGGAGAATCGAGTCATGTGGTACTCGGTCGGCCCTGGATACTGCTCGAACTTCCAGCCGAAGAGCGAGCTCCAGAACTCGCGAGCCTTCGCGGTGTCCCCCGCGGGAATCTCGACGTGGACCATCTGCCCTGCCATGTCTTTCTCCTCTCGCCGTCTGTGCGGAGCGGGAGCCCCGCGTTGTCGTATAGACGACGAACGAGGTGCGAAGTAATCGACAGTTTTCATACGATCCGTGGCGATGGCTACCCGAGAAGCCGCCGGCCCCGACATCGTCGAGTACCTCCATACCGGGAAGGCCTACGCCACGAGCGTCGCGGACGAGACGATCGTGTTCGCCCGGCCTGGACATACGGTCGAGTACTGGGAAGGCGAGGAGTAGCGCTTTGGGAAGCTGTGCGCAGCCCAAGGTCGACCGATCCTGAAGTCGCTCGTCCTGCTCCCGATCGCTGCGGCAGCCGTGGTCGCATCAGCAGCCACCACCTCCGTCGCAAGCTCGACTGTCGGCGGCTCCGAGAGCACCGAAACCCAGTCCGTCGCCTGCCCGACCGCCGTTCTCTACGCGCAATCACTGCGGGCGTCGATCGAAGCCGTCACCAGTGCCGCTCGGCAGCTTCTCGCGCGGCACACGATCAACAGCCAGGGCACCGTCTACCACCTGACGCCGCGGAACGCTCCAATCGACTACGTGCAGCGGATTGCCACGACCGGCCTACGCCTTGATCAAACCGTCCCAGGTCTCGCCGCTCTACACCGCATTGCGGCCGCGAGCTGCGGGAACCGCACCGCGCAGGCGTCGTGGGCGATCCACTACCGGGTTCCAGTCTCCGTGATCGCCGGCTCGGGTGGGTTCCCCTTCATCGTCAAGACGAGAACGGGCTGGCAGTTCTGGGGCTGGTGGTGCGGAGCTGACAAGACGCCCCAATGGCGAAAGGCGAACTGCCTCTAGACACTCTGCCGCCGCCCGCGAGCTCGCTCGCCACGGCCGGCGAGCGCCTCACTCCTCTAACCTTCGGAGCGTGATGGCGTCGACAGATCGTCCGGATGGCGAGGCCGCTTCGGCGAACATCACCAAGCGGATCCAAGAGCTGGGGGATTGGCGAGGAGAGACCCTCGCTCATGTCCGTCAGCTCATCCACGATGCCGACCCCGACATCCAGGAGGAGTGGAAATGGGAGAAGCCGAAATCCGGTGGAACCCCCGTCTGGTCCCATGACGGCGGCGTCTGCACGGGGGAGTCGTACAAGCAGGTCGTAAAGCTCACCTTCTTTCGCGGGGCCGCGATCAAGGATCCGAAGAAGCTCTTCAATTCCAGCCTGGAAGGGAACACGCGGCGTGCGATCGACCTCCGCGAAGGGGAGAAGATCGACGAAGCTGCCTTCAAGCAACTCATCCGCGCCGCGGTGGCCGCCAACTCCGCCGCGCTCGCTCAACGGGCAGCGAAGAAGAAGTAAGCCCGGCTCTCGCTTGCACCCCGGCCCTTGAAGGGCCGTCGACGTCGGGTCGAGGTCCCGCACTGGCATGGGCCAGCGTTGCTCCTATGTCAAGAGCGGCTCGTTCTTGAGTGTGGCGTGTAGACGGTGCGTGCGAGCTGTCGTTTGAGGCAGCGGAG
>JANMJY010000232.1:0-2709 GCA_031371615.1 Actinomycetes bacterium
CGAGGAGCCGTTCACCGTCTCCGTCCGCTTCCGCACCGTCGGCGACATGAGCTGTACCGGCGCGGTCGCATCGGAGGCACGCTCGCTTGAGGACGTGGTCGCCGAGATCGCGGCGACGCGGATCACCGAACGCGGCGAGACACGCGCGGACGACCGTGCCAGCGAGGCTGCGATGGAGGACCGCAAGCGTGTCGGTTACTTCTGAGCAGCTGATGGCGACGGAGCTCGTCCGCCTGGTCACGGCGGGCTCGGTCGACGACGGGAAGTCGACGCTGATCGGCCGCCTCCTCTACGACACGAAGCAGATCCTCTCCGACCAGCTCGAGCACATCGAGGAGACCTCGAAGCGCCGCGGCGACGGGTACGTCAACCTCGCGTTGCTCACGGACGGGCTCCGCGCCGAGTGCGAGCAGGGGATCACGATCGACGTCGCCTACCGCTCGTTCGTGACGCCGCGCCGCCGCTTCCAGCTCGCGGACGCGCCCGGGCACGTCCAGTACACGCGCAACATGGTCACGGGCGCGTCGACCGCGGACTTGGCGATCATCCTCATGGACGCGCGGAAGGGCGTGATCGAGCAGACGCGCCGCCACTCGTACCTCGCGGCGATCCTCGGCATCCCGCACGTCGTCGTGGCAGTGAACAAGATGGACCTCGCCGGGTTCTCGGAGGCGCGCTTCCGCGAGATCGAGCAGGAGCTGCGCGAGACGAGCGAGCGGCTCGAGCTGCGCGACGTGCGCGTGATCCCGATGTCGGCGCTGCGCGGCGACAACGTCGTCGAGCGCGGCCCCGAGGGCCGAAGTGCGATGCCCTGGTACGAGGGGCCGACCTTGCTGGAGCACCTCGAGTCGGTGGAGATCGCCGGCGACCGCGACCTCGACCACCGGCGCTTCCCGGTCCAGTGGGTGATCCGACCGATCTCCGACGAGCATCACGACTTTCGCGGCTACGCGGGCCAAGTCGCAGGCGGCGTCTGGCAGGCAGGCGACGACGTGATCGTCCTTCCTTCGGGGCGGCGGACCTCCGTGGCCTCGGTCGAGACCGCCGACGAGTCGCTCGATCTGGCAGTTCCGGGGATGTCAGTGACCCTCCGCCTGGCCGACGACATCGATGTCTCCCGCGGCGACATGCTCGCAGCCCCCGAGCAGGCGCCGACGGTGGCGCGCGAGCTCGAGGCGACGGTCTGCTGGATGGCCGAGAAGCCGCTCGAGCCGCGCGCGAAGCTCGCGATCAAGCACACGACGCGCACGGTGCGCGCGGTCGTCGACGAGCTCGTCTCGGTGGTCGACATCCACACGCTCGAGGACCAGGCCGCGCCGGCGCAGCTCGAGCTGAACGACATCGCGCGCGTGCGCCTGCGGCTCTCGGAGCCGCTGGCCGTCGACCCCTACGCTGAGAACCGCACGACGGGGGCGTTCATCCTGATCGACGAGGCGACGAACGACACCGTCGGCGCCGGGATGATCCTCTCCGCGACCGGTTGACGCAGCTCCTCGAAATTCGTCCGGCGACGGACGGCGACGCCGTTGCACTTTCCGCGTTCCTCAACTGGCTCCGTCCTCTCGATCGGCTCGATCGGGTCCTGCTGCTCGGTGCTGTCGATCGGCTCGGCCGGCTCGACGGCGTCCATGCTCTCATTCGCGTCGAGGCGCTCGCTCCTCTCCGCGCGTGCGACCGAGTGCTCGGCGCGCCGACCGGGACCCGGCGACGCCGGGCGGTCGCAAGCGGCCTCATCGCCCTTGGCGCGGCGCTGCTGAGACGTTTGAGCCACTAGCGCTGCAGCAGGCCGCGCAGCCAGGCAGCAGAGCGTCGTAGCGCTACTGAGAGCTCGCCGGGCGGCACGGGCTCGCCGGTCATCCGGCACACGGCGGCGACGATCTCCTTCTCGCTGCGGTTCTCGCGCAGCATCGCCTCGATCGCGATACGAACGTAGTGATCCTCGGCGGCTCGCTCCAGATCGAGCCTCTTCGTCTCGAGGACGTTCCGCAGCGTGTCGACGAGCTCGACCTCGCTGAACGGCTTCGAAACGTGGTCGACAGCGCCGGCGTCGACCGCCCGCTGGATCGAGTCGTCTCCGACGTAGCCGGTGAAGGCGACGATCGGGACCTGACGCTCGCCGAAGATGCGCCGGGTCGCTTCGACACCGTCGAGCTCGGGAAGGTTGAGATCGATCAGCACGAGGTCGGGCCGGTGCTCCCGCGCGAGCTCGACGGCCTCGAGCCCATTGCTCGCAGCGGCGCAGACGTCGAAGCCGTGATCCTCGAGGATCAGGCGCAGGTCGGCTCTGACGATCGGGTCGTCCTCAACGGTGAGGACCCTGGCTGGTGTACTGGCTGGCATGTTCATCTCCTCTGTCCGGAAAAACAAAAAGCCCTCGGCGGGAAGCCGAGGGCCATCGAAGACCTATCACGTCGCCGTCGCAGACGATCGCTGCAGTCACGGTAGCAGCAGCGGCTGCCGCGGCCGGCTGGCGCCTACCGCTCGTCGGCGCCGACGTGAGCCGTGGCGCGATCCTGCAGCCGGTCTGCCGCCGGCAGCGTGACGACGGCGAGGAGCGCACCGCCGAGGAGCGCACCGGTGACGAGAGCGAGCCGAAGCGCGATTACCGGGATCTTTGATCGCAACGCACCCGGCAGCCTCAAGGCGTGCCACAGGACGTGAAAGCCCACAGCGCCGATCCAGACGATGAAGCTCGCCTGGTGTAGGCCA
>JANMJY010000244.1:0-1962 GCA_031371615.1 Actinomycetes bacterium
GACGTCGTCACCGCCGACCGGATCGACAAGGTCGCGAAGGACTGCGAGACCGTCCGGCGGGGCTAGCGGCGGCGAGCCGCTGCACGGGCTGGTGGGAACCTGATGCGCCGCCGGCCGACGACGGAATAGACCCCGTTTCGCCCGAACGAGGGATTCCTCAACGAATCTACAGAATTCTGTTGAAATCGTTCGCGGGGAGGAGTAGGTTCGTCGCGGGGATGGCTCGCACCGCTCGCACTACTCTGCAGACGTTGGCCGGGAACTAATGTCTCCCTGGTCAGTCAAACGTCGGCGTAGACGGAACTTCGCCCGCGCGGCGGTGATCGTCGGGATGGCGGCCGCTCTCGTCGGTGGCTTCAGTTCCGCGCAGGCGACACCCGAGAGCCAGGACGCGGAAGCGGTCGGCAACGCGCTGGAGAGCTTCGCGACCCGTCTCGCCTCGGTAAGCGACGGGCTCGGCGAGTACGGCGACCTCGCGCAGAACCTCCCGCTCACCGACCTGGCGCCCGGCGATCCGGGTGCGCTCGATCTGAGCAACCTGCTCTCTACGTACCTGACGCCGGCAAACCTCGGCACGTTCGCGAGCATGTCCGACCTCGCCACCACGATCGACGGGCTCGACAACGACAGCGGCGCATTGAAGATCCAATTCGGCCAGGACTCGACGAGCCCGATCGCACCGGCAGCCGCGGCAGTCACGGCGACGGCCACGACGATCACGATCCCGATTGCAGCTCGCCGCGCGGTCTCCCAGCGGCTCGGCTTCCAGTTCGGGCTGGCCGAGATGAGCGGCGGCAGCCTCGCGGTCGACCTCAAGCTCGACACGACTCTGACGCTCACCGTCGACCCGAGTTTGATCACCGACGCCGACACTGCGCCGGCCACGGCCGTCTCGCTCGCGCCGCCGACGATCAACCTGTGCGCGGATGCGGTTGGCTCCGTCGGTGTCTTTACCGCCCGCTTCGGCTTCACGGACCTGAAGGTCTCGACCGACGACCCGTCGACGGGGGGTACGCCGGAGACGGCCACGCTGCACGCGTGCGCCGACGTTGTGTTCACCGACCCGGACTCGACGGGCGGAATCACCGGCGATGAATGGGCGTCGCACGCGCTGACCGAGCTCGCGGCGGCGGACATCGTCGACACGCCGGGCACCGACCTCGCCGCAACGTTCTACGCCGACGCGAGCTTGGTCGACGGCGACGCGTTCGCTGACGTCGAGCCGGCGGACGCCTCGATCGCCTTCAACGACGACAACCTCGCCAACGGATTCAGCACCCCGTCGCCGAGCCTCGGCTCCCTCGCTGACTGGGACAACATCTCGGCCGGCGACGTCGCCAACGGCCTCGCGCAGTTCGTCGCTTCGCTCGCAGGCTCGCAGTCCGCAGGCGACGGCCCTCTGCCGTTCCTCAAGAAGGGGCTCGCCGACACGTTCGAGGCGGTCAAGCCGCTGACCGACTACACGTCGCGGCTCACCAGCGCCGAGGTCGGCTGCGGTACCGAGCCGGGAGACCTCGACAGCTTCCCGAGCGGCGTCACCGACAACCTCACGGACGGCACGCTCGTCTACTGCCGGGCCAAGACGCAACAGAACCTCGACGCCGGCAGCGTCTCCTGGTCGGTGCCGGCCACGGTGAACGCCACTGCATCGTCGGGCGCAACGTCAGACGCGACACTCGGCAACGCGAATGTGACCCCGCCCGGCCCGAGCCCCACCGCCGACGCCGTCTTCGAGATGACCGCGGATGGCAGCTTCGACGTCGAGCTGACCTGGGACTCGGACGCAGGCGCCGGCACGACGACGCTCACGGCGATCCCGCGGCCGGGCACGGCGCAGGAGCTCTTCGCCAAGCTTGCTGCCGCGGCCGGCCTCGACACGAGCGGTGGGAAGCTCGGCTACGACTCCGCGACGAAGGCGCTCACCTTCCGGCTCCAGAAAGCCAACTTCGATCCCGCGCCGGT
>JANMJY010000272.1:0-5095 GCA_031371615.1 Actinomycetes bacterium
GTCCGCGTGAAGTCGGAGTAGCAGGCTGACTCGCGGTCGCGCGGGAAGAGGTCGAAGAGAACGATGTCGTCGGCGGCGATCGGGCCGGAGCCGCTCTCGTGGCCGACGGCGGTCTGAGCGCCGTGCGAGACGATGATCTCCTCCGCAGCGGCGCCGTGCTCGCCGAAGACGCGCTCGACCTCGAGCTTGATCCGCTCACAGGTGAGCGGCTCCCCGTCGTACGTCAGCGTGCCATTGGCACGGGAGGCGCCGCGCAGCAGCTCGACCCCGACGGCGATCCCGTCCTCGACCGCGCGGCACGCGCGGCGGATCCCGGCGAGCTCGTGCTCGGTCTTGACGCGCCGCCGCTCGTCGAAGAAGCGCTGGTCGGCGGTCAACTCGATCCCGTTCGCGCGCAGGAAGTCCGCCTGGGCGAGCGGGAAGCCAGCCGGCGTGACCGCGCTTGCGAGCCCGAGCTTACGGCACGCGTTCAGGTTCGCCTCCAGGTCGACCGCGTACGTGTCGAGGCCGCGCTTGAGCAGTTCGTCGAGACCGGCGTCCTCGAGCGTCAGAACCTGGAGGTCGGTGCCAAGATCCCGGATCCGTCCAGCCTCGAGCGTGCTGACGACGACGCTCCGCTTCCCGCCCACTTCCGCATAGAGGAAGGGGTCGGGCACCGAGAGCGGGACCTCGTGTCTCAGCTCCGGCGAGCGGACCGTGTCCGCGACGATCAGGACGTCCGGCATCGCGCGCGATCCTATCGGTAGGTTCCGGGGAAGTGAGCGACGCTCTGGCAGATCTCAAGCAGCGACTCGCCGAGATCCACGATCTCGAGCGCACTCTGGGAGTGCTTGGCTGGGACCAGCGGACGATGATGCCGCCGAAAGGCGCGTCGGCTCGGTCGGAGGCCTCGGCGACGCTCTCCGGTCTCGTCCACGAGCGCTTCATCTCCGACGAGATCGGCCGGCTGCTCGACGAGCTGGCGCCGCTCGAGGAGGAGCTCGGTCACGACTCCGACGACGCGAGCCTGATCCGCGTCACCCGCCGCGACTGGGAGAAGTCGCGCCGCGTCCCCTCCGAGCTCGCCGCCGCCTGGGCGCGCGAGGGCGGGCGGGCCCACGTCGCCTGGCTCGCGGCACGGGAGGCGAACGACTTCTCGGTCTTCCTGCCCGCGCTCCAGCGCGTCCACGAGGTGGCGCTGCGCTGGGCCGAGTACATGGAGCAGGGCGACTCGCCGTACGACGCCTTTCTCGACGAGTACGAGCCCGGGATGACGACCGCCGAGGTGAAGGCGGTCTTCGACGTGCTCGGGCCGGAGCTCGCGGAGATCGTCCGCGGAGCCGCCGAGCCTGCGGACGACTCCTTCCTCGAAGGCGACTTCCCCGTCGAGACCCAGCAGGAGTTCCTCGCCGGGATCCTCCGCGACTTCGGCTTCGAGGACGACGCCTACCGGCTCGACCCCACCGTCCATCCCTTCGCCACGTCGTTCGCCCGCACCGACATCCGGATGACGACGCGCTACAAGCCGACGAATTTGCGCGCGCTCTGGGCCGCGATGCACGAGGCGGGACACGGACTGACCTATCAGGGAGTCGATCCCGCGCTTGGGCGCTCGCCGCTCTACGGGAACGCGTCGCTCGGGCTCGGTGAGTCGCAGAGCCGCTCGTGGGAAAACCTCGTCGGCCGCTCGCTGCCCTTCTGGCGCGGCCGCTACCCGGAGCTGCAGCGGCTCTTCCCGCAGCTCGAGCGGGTCGACCTGGAGACCTGGTACCGCGGCATCAACCGGGTCGCCCCCGGTCTGATCCGCGTCGACGCCGACGAGGTCACCTACTCGCTGCACATCATCCTCCGCTTCGAGCTGGAGCAGCAGCTCGTGGCAGGCGAGCTCGCACTCGCCGACCTACCCGAGGCCTGGAACGCGCGGATGCGCGAGCTGCTCGGCGTCGAGGTGCCGGACGACGCGCACGGCGTCCTCCAGGACGTCCACTGGACTCGCGCGTCGTACGGCTACTTCCCCACCTACGCCCTCGGGAACGCGCTCTCGGTCCAGATCTGGCGCGTCGTCGAGCAGGAGCTGCCAGACCTTGACGCGCAGCTCGAGGCGGGTGAGTTCGGCCCGCTCTACGAGTCCTTGCGCCGCCGGCTCTACCGCCACGGGCGCAAGTTCACGCCGATGGCGACGCTCGAACGGGCGATCGGCGCCGACGCGATCGACCCGCAGCCCTACCTCGAGTACCTGCGCGGCAAGGTCAAAAGCCTCCACGCATAGACTCCGAAGCTGAGATGGAAGACGTCCTTCAGCGGTCGCAGGAGCTCGTCGAGACCTTCGCGGCGCTCGCGCGCTCCGAGCTGCCCGAGGGCGCCGAGATCTTCGACGCGCACGTCCATCTCGGCACCGACATCGACGGAATGGTCGGCGATTTCGACGAGTTGGTCGCCGGACAGGAGCTGTACGGGATCTCGGGGGCGTTCATGTTCTGCCTCGACGAGCCCGACCGGCATCCCTCGTTCAGCGCCGCGAACGACCGCACGCTGGCCTATGCGGAACGCTCCAACGGCCGCTTCGTGCCGTTCGTGCGGCTCGACATCACCGAAGATCCGGTCGCCGAGGCGACGCGATGCCTCGACGGCGGCGCACGCGGCATCAAGCTGCATCCCCGGGCGCAGAAGTTCCACCTGAACGACGAGCGGCTCGCTCCCGTCTTCGAGCTGGCGGCCGACCGCGGCGTCCCGATCCTGATCCACGGCGGGCGAGGCCTGCCGCCGATCGCCGACGGCCTGGCCGATCTCGTCGAGCGCTACGACACCCAGCTGATCATCGCGCACTGCGGCATCGCCGATCTCGCAGCGCTCGCCGGCCGCTTCTCCGGCCACCCGGGCGTCTTCTTCGACACCTCGGTGTGGAGCCCGCTCGACATCCTCGATCTCTACCGGCTCGTCTCTCCGGGCCAGGTGCTCTACGCCTCGGACTACCCCTACGGCCAGCAGCCCGGCTCGCTCCTGCTCGCCCTGCGTACGGGGCGGATTGCGGGGCTCGACGACAAGCAGCTGCGCGACCTGCTCGCCGGCAGCGCACGACGGATCCTCGACGGCGAGCCGCCGCTGCCGCTGACGCCGCCGCAGGGCCCGGAGGCGATCTCGCAGCCGCTGACGTTCGCGCGCATCCACGCCTATCTCTCGATGGCGACGCCGCTCCTCTGGATGCGCCAGGCCGACACGATCGGCGTCCTCGGGCTGGCGCTGAACGCGTGCGACGAGCGCTCGAACGGACGGCGCGAGCAGACCGAGCAGATCCGGGAGCTGATCCTCGCCGCGCGCGAGCTCTGGCTGGCCCTGCCGGACGTCGACGAGGAGGTCCGCCCGCGCGCCGGCCGCGCGGCCTTCCGGATGGTGCACCTGGCCAACATCCTGGCGGTCACAGCCGATGCCTGAGCTCCGCGTCAACGGGCATGCCTACGCGTTCGATACCGCCGTGGGGCGCTCGCTCGCGGACGTGCTTCGCGACGACCTCGGCCTGACGGGGACGAAGGTCGCCTGCGGCGAGGGACACTGCGGCGCCTGCACCGTCCAGCTCGACGGCGTGCCGGTGCTGTCGTGCATCACGCTCGTCCACACGGTCGGCGAGCGCGAGGTGACGACGATCGAAGGCCTGCGCGACCACCCGCTCGTCGCCGCCTTCGTCCGCACCGACGCGCTCCAGTGCGGCTTCTGCACACCCGGCCAGATCGTCTCGGCGGCGGCGCTCGTCGCCGCGAACCCGGACCCCACGCACGAGGAGATCCGCCACGGAATGGCCGGGAACCTCTGCCGTTGCGGCACCTATCCGCGCATCGAGGAGGCGATCTCCACCTGGCGCGACTGATCAAGTCCGAGAAGGAAGTCGAGGGCCGTTACGAGGAGGTGTGGACGCTCGTCGACGAGGACGCGCTCGTCCAGTGGCCGGCCGGCCCGGGCGCCGTCATCGGCCGCGATGCACCCCGTCTCGACGGCCTCGAAAAGGCCCGCGGCGAGGCCCGCTACACCGCGGACGTCCAGCTGCCGGGGATGCTCCACACGGCGCTGCTCCAGAACCCGCACGCCCGCTCGAAGGTTCGCCGGATCGACCTCGCCGCCGCCTCGGCGGCGCCGGGGGTCCTCGCCGCGATCGGCCCGGGGGAGGTCGACGGCGTCGGCGAGGTCGCCGACTTCGAGGGCTACGCCGTTGCGGCGGTCGCCGCGGAGACGCTCGACCAGGCCGAGGCGGCCGTGAAGCTGATCGAGATCGAGTGGGAGGAGCTCGAGCCGCTCCTCGACGCGCAGGAGGCCATCCGCCGCGGCTCGCTCGTCTCCGAGTCCAACACCTACGAGCGTGGCAACTACGAGCTCGGCCTCGCCGAGGCCGACGCAGTCGTCGAGGCCGACTACTGGACTCAGACGCTGAACCACAACTCGATGGAGACGCATCAGTGCGTCTGCGCGTGGCGCGGCGACGCGATCGAGGTTCACATCTCGACGCAGTACATCTGGGGGATCAGACGCGACCTGGCCAAGGCGCTCGGGATCCCAGAGGACAAGGTCCGCGTCATCTGCGAGTTCATGGGCGGTGGCTTCGGCTCGAAGACCAGCGTCGACAGCTACCTCCTGCTGGCGGCCGAGCTCGCTCGCCGCACGGGGCGTCCTGTGCGCTGCGCGCTGACACGGCGGGCCGAGAACATGATCTCGGGGAACCGTAACGCGACGATCCAGCGAGTGACCGCGGGCGCCCGCAGCGACGGCACGCTGACCGCGCTCGGCGGCGAGTACACGTGCGCGCTGGGCTGGAGCGGCTGGCTGCCGCCGACCGCCGGCCCGACGCAGCTCCTCTACGCCTGCGACAACGTCCGAACCGTCGAGCACGGCGCGAAGCTGAACCTGCCGCCGATGGCCGCCTTCCGCGCGCCCGGTTTCGTCGAGGGAACGTGGTCGCTCGAATGCGTGCTCGACAAGCTCGCCGCGCAACTCGGGGTCGACCCCCTCGAGCTGCGGAGGCTCAACTACGCGCACGCCGATGCGATGGACGGACGGCCGTACTCGTCGAAGGGGCTGATGGAGTGCTACCGGCGGGCGGAGCCGCACTGGGAGCGCCGCCACGAGGTGC
>JANMJY010000005.1:0-1958 GCA_031371615.1 Actinomycetes bacterium
ACGACCTCGAATCGTCCGTCCTGCTCGAGGATGATCCGCAGCAGGAGCCGGTACTCGGACGTGTCGTCCGCGAGCACGACCCGAACCCGGTCGCCGCTCACGGGTTGCTCGAGGGCGAAACCGACGCGGGCGTGGCCCGCACGAGGTCTCCGGGCTGCAGCATGCCGCGGTCGCCCGCGCTCTCCAGCAGCTCGCCGACGATCTCCTGGGCCGCATGCAGCGTCGTCTCGATCGCTTCTCGCGCCTGCTGCTCGCGTCCCGCCTGGAACGCGAGTTGCGCGACGGCGAGGCCCTGCACGACCTCGTCGTTCAGCTCGAGTGCGCGCCGGCGGCGTTCGTCGAATGTCCTCCTGACGTTCAGGCGCAGCTCCAATTCGTCGACGACGACCGCGGCCAGGTCACCGAGCGTCGCCAGCTCGGCTTCGCTGACCGTGCGCGGCTTCACGTCGATCACGTTCAGCGTTCCGAGGTTGTAGCCGTCGCTCGTCGTCAGCGGGATGCCGAGGTAGAAGCGTAGGCCGAGGTCGCCGGCAACCAGTGGATTGTCGATCGTGCGAACGTCGACCTGCGCGTCGTTCACGACCCAGGGCTCGAGGTGGCAGATCGCCGACGCGCACAGCCCCGCGTCGCGGCCGATCTCCGTCGCGTCGATCCCGTGGTGCGACTTGAACCAGATCCGGTCGTGGTCGACGATGCTGATGGTCGAGATCGGGACGTCGAACAGCCGGGCCGCGAGCGCCGTGATCCGGTCGAAAGACCCGTCCGGCGGGGTGTCGAGCACGTCGTAACGGCGAACGGCCGCCAGGCGCTCTTCCTCGTTCTCCGCTCCCTCGCGGGCCAGTGCGGCGTCCCCCTTCACCGCGGCCAGAGTAGCGGGTCAGCCGCCGGTCGGCTCTTGCTCGGCGGGCGCCTCTCGTGCGCGTGCGGGCAGGAGGAGATGGCCCTCGACGACCGAGGCAGCCACTTCGACCAGCTTGCGCCCGGTGTTTCGTGACTGCGCGCGGAGAAACTCGAAGGCGCGCTGCTCGTCGACGCCGTGGCGCTCCATCAGGATCCCCTTCGCGCGTTCGGTTACCGCCCGGCGTCCGAACGCCCCCTCCAGGTTCCGGAACTCGGCGAACCGCTCGAGCACGATGTCAAGCGCGCTCTCGAGCTCCTCCGCTTCGCCGTCGGCGATATAAGCGAAGACCCCGCGCCTGGCCGCTTCCCGGATGAAGGTCGTGTCCTCGGTCTCCAGCACCGCGATTACGGGGCACGCCGCCTCCTGGACGATGCTCGAGATCAGCCCGAGCGCATGCTCGGTGCTCTCGCCGACGGCGACGAGCGCAACGTCCGGCATCGAGTGGGCGGTCATCGAGGCGACCTCGGAGACCTGGAGCTCGCGCGCGATTACGACATGCCCCAGCTTCTCCACGACTCTCGTCGTGGTCTGGAGTCGGTCCGGTCGCTCGTTGGCGATGAGGACACGGAGGGGTTCTATTCGGTCTGAACTGATGCGCGCACGCTTGCTGGAGGGGTTGTGTCGATAGTAGCGCGGCTTCTGCCACTAGACAAACTTTTCGGCCGTCGCGCGACAATCGGAGTACGGTGTGCGCCGTGAGTCGAGTACGCAACAGCGAAGCCCGCCACCAGACGCTCACTCGGGCGTTCAACGAGTGGATCGAGGGCGCCAACGAGAGCATGGGTCTCCACGTGGGCACCGACCCGTTCCGCTGCGAGTGCGGCGACCGACGTTGCGCGGATTTGATCAGGCTGACGCGAATGGAGTACGAGCGGGTGCGTGCTCATCCGACCCGCTTTGCGGTCGCCAACAACCACGAGAATCCGGAGAGCGACGGGGTCGTCGCGGAGCACGAGCGGTACTCGGTCGTCGAGAAGCTCGTCGGGCGATCGGCACGGCAGGCGCACCGCAGCTACCCCCGCTGAGCTAGAAGACGCGCAGCGGCAGGCGGGAGAGC
>JANMJY010000014.1:0-8506 GCA_031371615.1 Actinomycetes bacterium
TTCGGGGTCCGGGACCGGCGAGCCCTCGAGCTCCTCGTTCCGGTCGTCCTCGCGTGGTGGCTGAGTATCCTGATCGCTCATGAAGGTCGTTCTTCCCGACTCGACGGAACTGGAACTTCCGGACGGCGCCACCGGCCTCGAAGCCGCGCGGGCGATCGGGCCGAAGCTCGCCGAGCAGGCTGTGCTCGTGCGCTCGAACGGCGCCGTGCAGGACCTGCGGCTGCCGCTCCGCGACGGCCAGCCGGTCCAGTTCTTGACCACGCGGGACAAGGACGATCCGGACGCGCTCTCGGTGCTCCGGCACTCGAGCGCCCACCTGCTCGCCGAAGCGGTGCGGCGGCTGTACCCGGGCGTGAAGGTCGCGATCGGCCCGCCGATCGAGAACGGCTTCTATTACGACTTCGAGTTCCCCGAGCCGATCCGCGAGGAGGATCTGGAGAAGATCGAGGCTGAGATCCGGCGCGAGCTGAAGGAGGGCCGCTCGTGGGAGCGCGAGGAGATCTCCGCCGTCGAGGCCAAGCAGCGCTTCCTCGAGGAGGATGAGCCCTACAAGGTCGAGCTCGTCGACACCGCCGAAGGCCAGATCTCGCTCTACACCCAGGGTGGGTTCACCGACCTCTGCCGCGGGCCGCACCTACAGGACTCGAAGCCGATCAAGGCGATCAAGCTGACCTCGCTCGCCGGCGCCTACTGGCGCGGCGACGAGAAGAACACGCAGCTGACGCGGATCTACGGCACGGCGTTCTACTCACAGGCTGACCTCGACCGGCACCTCGAGCGGCTCGAGCAGGCGAAGGCGCGCGATCACCGCAAGCTCGGCCGCGAGCTCGACCTCTTCCACCTCTCCGACGCGTCGCCCGGCTCGCCGTTCTGGCACCCGAAGGGCATGGTGATCTGGAACCAGCTCGAGGACCTGCGCCGGCGCGAGAACGAGAAGCGCGGCTACGCCGAGGTGAAGACACCGTTGATCTACGACAAGACGGTCTGGGAGACGAGCGGCCACTGGGAGAAGTTCCGCGAGAACATGTTCCTCGTCCTCGACAAGGAGAGCGAGGAGCCGCACGCAGGGCTGAAGCCGATGAACTGTCCCGGCCACATGCTGCTGTTCGGCTCGCAGCTGCGGAGCTATCGCGACCTGCCGATCCGCTACGCCGAGAGCTCGACGCTGCACCGAAACGAGCTCGCCGGCGCCCTGCACGGGCTCCTGCGCGTCCGCCACGTGACGCAGGACGACGCGCACATCTTCTGCACCGAGGAGCAGGTGCCGGCGGAGATCGACGGCTGCATCGAGTTCGCGAAGGATCTCTATTCGATCTTCGGCGTCACCCCGCACGCCGAGCTCTCGACGCGCCCGGAGGACCGCCTCGGCACTGACGAGGAGTGGGACCGCGCCGAGGCGATCCTGCAGGCCGCGCTCGAACGGCACGAGATCGCCTACGTGATCGGCGAGGGCGAGGGGACCTTCTACGGGCCGAAGATCGACCTGCACATGCAGGACACGCTCGGCCGCTCGTGGCAAATGGGGACGATCCAGGCCGACGCGCAGATGCCGCAGCGGTTCGGCCTCAGCTACATGGGGCCGGACAACGTCGAGCACACGCCGATCGTGATCCACCGCGCCCTGCTCGGCTCGCTCGAGCGCTTCATCGGGATCATCGTCGAGCACTACGGCGGGGCCTTCCCCTTCTGGCTCGCGCCGGTGCAGGTGCGCCTAATTCCCGTCGCCGAGACCCACCGCGGCGCAGTGCACGAGCTCGAGCACCGGTTGGACGCCGAGGGCTACCGGGTCGACGTCGACGAGCGCGACGACACGCTCGGCAAGCGGATCCGGGACGCCGAGGTCGAGAAGGTGCCGTTCACGATTGTCTACGGCGACCGCGAGTCGGACGCGTCGCTCGCGGTGCGCGAGCGCGGCGGGGAACAGTCGACGATGAGCCTCGACGAACTGCTCGAACGGTTCCGCGTAGAGATTGCTACGATCTCGGCCTGAAAGAAGGAGCGGACCACTGCCCCTCACCTTCCCGGGCCACGAAGCTCGCGAGGGTTCAACCGAGCCGGTTGGATGGGAAATGTGGCCGCTGCGTGCAGCGGTTTTTCGTCGTCGATAGGGAGGATTCCACGAGCTTGGTGAACAGCCTTTGAGGCCCAGACGCCGTCCGGAAGACCGGCGGGTCCCACAGCCGCAAGACCGGATCAACGAGAACATCCGAGTCCCCCAGGTGCGCCTGGTGGGCGAGGACGGCGAGCAGATCGGGATCAAGACGACCGACGAAGCGCGCGAGTACGCCTACTCGAAGGGCCTCGACCTGGTCGAGGTGGCCGCGGCGGCCGATCCTCCGGTCGCGCGGGTGATGGATTACGGCAAGTACCGCTACGAGCAGGAGCAAAAGGCCAAGCTCGCGCGGAAGCACCAGACGCAGATCAACGTCAAGGAGATCAAGTTCAGGCCCAAGATCGGGATTCACGACTACGAGACGAAGAAGGGCCATGTCCTGCGCTTTCTCAACCAGCGCGCGAAGGTCAAGGTCACGATCATGTTCCGGGGGCGCGAGAACCTGCACCCGGAGCGGGGCCGCGATCTGCTCCTCCGTCTCGCGGATGAGATCAAGGAGATCGGCGTCGTCGAGTCGCCACCGCTCCTCGACGGTCGCAACATGGTCATGCTGCTGGGCCCAACGAAGAACGCAGGAGTGAAATCAGATGCCAAAAATGAAGAGGGGCAGCGGAGCGAAGAAGCGCTTCAAAGTGACGGGGTCGGGGAAGATCCTGCGCCGGCACGCGATGCAGAGCCACAACCTGGAGCACAAGTCGGCCAAGCGTAAGCGGGCGTTCGGCCAGGACTACAACGTCTCCAAGGCCGATACGCCGAGGCTCAAGAAGCTGCTGGGGTTGAAGTAATGCCACGCGTAAAGAGATCAGTCCACGCGCGCAAGAAGCGCCGCAAGGTTCTCGGCCAGGCGAAGGGGTACTGGGGCCTCAAGAGCCGCAGCTACCGCTACGCGAAGGAGCAGGTCGAGCACTCGCTCGTCTACGCCTACCGCGACCGCAAGAACAAGAAGCGGACGTTCCGGCAGCTCTGGATCGTCCGGATCAACGCGGCCGCGCGCGCCAACGGGATGTCGTACAACCAGTTCATCTCCGGCCTGCACAAGGCCGGCATCGAGCTCGACCGTAAGGTGCTGGCCGATCTGGCCGTGGCCGATCCGGCTGCCTTTACGGTCGTCGTCGAGCAGGCGAAGGCCGCGCTCGAGTCTTCCAAGGCCGCGTAGCTCCTTGTTGATCACGTCGGCGTCGAACCCGACGTTGAAGCTCGTCCGGAAGCTCCTCGCGCAGAAGCGCAAGCGCGAGGAGCTTGGGCTCTTCGCGGTCGAGGGCGAGGACCTGGTCGAGGCCGCGGCAGCAGCCGGGATCGAGCCGATCGAGCTCCTTGTCGCGGGCGAGAACGTCGAGCCGGAGCTGCTGGCTGCGATCTCGACGCTGGCGCACCCGGCACGCGTCATCGCTCTCTTCCGCACCGCGGCCCTGCCGAGTGAGGCCCGCGAGGCGACGCTCGCGCTCTGGCGCGTCGCCGATCCGGGCAACGTCGGCACGCTCCTGCGGGCCGCGGACGCCTTCGGCGCCGCGGTCGCGCTCTCCGAGGGCTGCGCCGACCCGCTCGGCTCGAAGGCGTTACGTGCGTCGGCCGGCGCGATCTTCCGCGTGCCGCTGCTCGACTTCGACGCTCCGTCGGGTCAGCGCATCGCGCTCGTCGCGCACGGGGCGACGCCCCTCCACGAGCTGGAGCTCGCCGGCCCGACGACGTTCGTGCTCGGGGCCGAGCGAGGGGGACTACCGCTGGAGCTCGTCGACCGCTGCGACGCCGCCGCCACGATCGTGACGACCGGCGCCGCCGAGTCGCTCAACGTCGCGGTAGCGGGTTCGATCGCGCTCTACGAGCGCTCGCGCCGGCCCTAGCCCGCCCCGGCGAGGAACCAGCGGATCGCCGCCGCCGACGTGGCCCTTCCCGTCGTGGCCGCCGCACCCGGATGCGAGTGAGACCCCCAAGGGCGAGCACCGTGAGCCTCACCAGGCACCGCCGCCTCCACCGCCCCCGCCGCCGCCGCCACCCCCGGAGAAGCCACCGCCAAAGCCGCCCGACCCGGACGAGGGCGGCGCGAGCGCGGAGCCGAACCCCGACGCGAGGTCGCCGATGCTCATCGAGGTCGGACCGGAGGCGAGGTCGCCGTACGGCCCGATCCAGTAGAGCGTGCTCGCCTGCGCGAGGGCCTCCGGCATGTGCAGCTGCGCCCCCTGTAGGACGCGCTCTGCGATCCCGAACGCGATCCCGTAGACGAGGTAGCGCTCCCAGAGCTCGAGCGTCCCGGGCGGGGCGATGTCGAGCCGGGGGAAGTCGGTCAGGTAGCGGCGGAAAGCCTCCCACCGCTCGGCTTCCTCCTCGGCGCCCGGCGTGCGGCGCCGCCACAGCGGGCGGTTGAACGCGGCGATCACGAGCGCGGCGGCGCCCACGAGCCCGCAGGCTCCGAGCGCGATCGCGACGACGCTCCGCCACGACGGTGCGACCGAGTTGAAGGAGCCGATCCCGAGGAGGAGCGTCAGCCCGCCGGCGACGGCGAGCACGCCCGCGCCTGCGAGGAGTGCGACGAGACCGGTGTTCGTGAACCACTTCCGACCCGAGATCTCAGCTCCGACCGCCGACTTGAAGTCCGTGAAGCGCTCCGAGTTCCCCTTCCGGTCCTCCTCGATCCGGTCGCGGAAGAGCGAGAGCCGCTCGGGGCCGGCGGCGACGATCGAGTCGACGACCTGGGCGACGGGCGCCTCGAAAACCTCGACGGGCGCCTCCACGTCGCCGAGCGAGAGCTCGAGATCCGCGACCTGCTGGCTCTTGAGGCCGCCCCAGATCTTCCGTTCGGTGGTCACCGGCGCGGAGCGGTAGCGGCCCCGGCGGATCAGGTCGAAGAGCGTTGCCGTGAACTCGAGCGAGCCCGGTGTCCCACCCTGGGCGAGCAACGACGGAACGAGCGCGGGCTGGGTCTCGGTCGGCGGCTCCTGCTCGTACTCGCGGTCGTACGCGGTCTTGCGCTCGCGGCCGAACCGCCACCACACGAAGGCGATCAGCGCGAGCGCCGGGCCGAGCGCGAGCGCGAGCAGGATCGCGAGCGTCCGCGGCAGGTTGTTGAGCGCGTCGTCGATCTTGCGCCGGTCGCGCTCGTAGGCAGCCGCGTCGGCACGCTCGGCCGCGACGATCCGCTCGAGCCCCGGGCCGGGCACCACTCGCATCCCCGCGGTCGAGGTGAACACCCGGCGCGGGATCAGGGCACGGAGCTCGACGAACTGGCCCGGAGGAATGTTGATCGCGCGCAGGTTCGCACGCGGGCCATCGAGCGTCACGTCGCCGCGGACGCCGACGGGGTGACCCCACGCCCGGACGATGTCGCCCGGGGCGATCAGGCTCGCGGCCAGCTGCCCGAGCCCGACCTCCCACTCGTCGCCCCAGACCTTCAGGTTCACGTCGACGACGTCGTCGTAGGCGGTCGCGAGCCCGCGTAGCCGGTAGTGGATCCGGAAGCGGCGCTGCTCGGAGGAGGCGCGATAGTGCCAGACGATCCGCACGCCTTTGCCCGTGCGAGTGGTCCCGAACCGGCTCGGCTGGTCAGCGCACTTGAGCTCGGCGCAGGCGCCCGGCGCGTACTCCGTGCCGCCCTCCGAAACGGACACCTGGTCGAGCGTCTCCCCGTCCCCGAGCGGGATCTCGCGGAACGCCCCGCTGAAGCTCCCCGCGAAGTCGAAGGAGATGATCTCGTCGACGAAGAGGCTGCCGTCGTCGCCGACCTGGACGGTGACCTCGGCGGCCGGCAGCGTGAACGACTTCGCGGCGGCGTCCCCGGCGAGCACGAGCGCCGCGAGGACAACCGCAGCTAGAACGCGACGCGTGGCGCCTCCCGGGCCTCGCCCTCCACCTCGAAGAAGTCCTTCTTCGAGAAGCCGAACGGTCCGGCGAAGAACACGCCGGGCACGGTCTGGATGGCGGTGTTGTAGGTGAGGACGGTGTCGTTGTAGACCTGCCGCGAGACGGCGATCCGGTTCTCCGTCTGCGCGAGCTCGTCCTGGAGCTGCCGGAAGTTTTCGTCCGCCTGCAGCTCCGGATAGGCCTCCGCGACAGCGAACAGCCGTCCGAGCGCCTGACCGAGGATGCCTTCCGCCGCGCCCTGCTCGGCGGGCCCCTGGGCGGCCGCTGCGCGCGTCCGGGCGGCGGTGACGGCCTCGAAGGTTCCCCGCTCGTGGGCCGCGTAGCCCTTGACCGTCTCGACCAGGTTCGGGATCAGGTCGTAGCGGCGCTTCAGCTGGACGTCGACCTGCGCCCACGCGTTCTCGACCCGGTTGCGCAGCCTGACGAGCCGGTTGTAGAACAGCACCAGCACGACCACGAGCAACGCGACGACGCCGAGGATGATCCAGAGCATGCGCGTACCCTAACTGCGTCTGCGTGCCGCGAAGACGACGTCCTCGCCGCCGGCGTATGGGCGGCGGTCGAACCAGCCCCATTGCGCGTCGACGTCGAAGCCGGCCCGGTCGAGCAGGAGGTGCCATTCGGCCGGCGAGAGCCAGGCGAGCAGCATCGTCGACGCCTCCTCGCCGCGGCGCACCGACAGCGTCAGCGTCCGCTCGCCCTCGTCCCAGTCGGCGCGCTCGAAGATCCCCGGCTCGCGCTCGAGCCAGCGGCCATCCGTGTCCTCGACGTCCTCGCTGCTCGGGGCGAAGACGTCGAAGACGAGCCGCCCGCCGGGGAGGAGCAGCTCGTTTGCTGCTGCGAGCGCCCGCAGCCGATCGGTCTCGGTCGTCATGTGCAGGAGCGAGCGGAAGGGGATGAGGACAAGCGGGACCCGCTCCTCCACCGGCGGCTCCCGCATGTCGCCGAGCCGCAGGTCGAGCAGCGCCTCGACGCCCTCGGACCGTGCGTAGCCCCCTGCCACCTCGAGCATCCCGGCAGACGCGTCGACGCCGATCACCCGGACACCGGACTTGGCCACCGGGACGGCGATGCGGCCGGTACCGCACGCGAGCTCGACCACCGGACCGCCCGAGCTCCGCGCCTCCTCGACGTAGAACTCCACGTCCTCGGTGACGCTTGCGCTCCACGGGTCGTAGACCCGCGCGATCGCGTCGTACGGACTAGGGCTTGCGGACAACCCAGACGAACTCGTTCGCGGACTCGTCGAACGGCTCGTGCGCGAAGCCGCCGTACAGCGCCTCGACCTCGAAGCCGGCGACCTCGATCAGGCCTTCCCACTCCGACCGGTTCAGCCACCAGAGCGAGATCGTGTCGCCGCTCTCGAGCGTGATGTCGACCCGGTTGTCGTGCTTCGCGTGGTCGATCCGGTGGCGGATGCCGTTTTGCTCCTGCCATTCGCCGTCGTTGCGGGCCGCGATGCGCGGATCGAAGACGAAGGCGTTCCAGGCGAACCGGCCACCCGGCCGCAGCGCGGCGTGGACGCGCTCGAAGACGCGCCGCCGGTCTGCCCAGGTCGGCAGGTGGAGCAGGGAGCGGAAAGGGACGTAGATCAGGCCTGCCGGCTCGTCGAGTTGCAGGTTGCGCATGTCGGCCTCGCGGAGCTCCAGTTCGACGCCGGCCGCGTCCGCACGCTCCTTCGCCTGCGCCAGCATCGCCGGCGACGCGTCGATCCCGAGCACGTGTCGGCGTGTCTCCTCGGCGACGGGAATCGCGACGCGGCCGTTGCCGACGCCGAGCTCCACAAGCGGCCCTTCGGTCTCCCGGGCGAGCTCCACGTAGAAGGCGACGTCCTCGGTCATGTGCGCCGACCAGTCGTCGTAGATCGGGGCGAACGGGTCATAGACGCTCACGAGGCCGATGCTATCGTCGCGCGATGGACGAGCAGGCGCTTGAAACAGAGGCTCTGGCGGCGATCGCAGCAGCGACGACACCCGATGCGGTCGAAGAGGCCCGCGTCCGCTTCCTCGGGCGGAAGGCCGAGCTGCCGCAGGCGCTGCGGGCGGTCCGCGACCGCGAGACGGGCATGGCGTTGAACGCGCTTCGCGAGACGCTCGAGTCGGCGCTCGACGCCCGCCGCGACGGGCTCGAGCGCGCCGACCTCGACCGGCGGCTGCGTGACGAGCGCGTCGATGTCACGCTTCCCGGGGAAGAGCTGCCGCGCGGGAGCCTGCATCCGATCACCCAGACGAGGAGGATGGTCGAGGACGCGTTCCTCGGCCTCGGCTACGAGATCCGTGAGGACCGGGAGGTGGAGACGGTCGAGTACAACTTCGACAAGCTCGGCTTCGCGCCCACGCACTCGGCGCGCTCGCCGCGCGACACCTTCTTCTTCCCGAACGGCACCGTCCTCCGCACCGAGACCTCGCCGTCGCAGATCCACATGCTCGAGGAGCGCGAGCCGCCGATCTACATGGTCTCGATGGGCCGCGTCTACCGGCGCGATGCGATCACGGCCACGCGCTATCCGATCTTCCACCAGTTCGAGGGCCTCGCCGT
>JANMJY010000026.1:0-1537 GCA_031371615.1 Actinomycetes bacterium
CTGCGCCGGCCCGGTACCGCCGAGGAGCTCGTGCGCTGGAGTGCCGCGGCGCTCGTGGCCTTCGTCGTACTGGGGAAGGTGCTGTCGCCGCAGTTCCTGATCTGGCTCGTGCCCGTCGTGCCGCTCGTGGGCGGGCTGCGGGGGCTACGGACGGCCGGGCTCCTCGTGGCCGGACTCGTGCTGACCCAGCTGTGGTTCCCGTCGCGTTACTGGGATCTCGCGCGCGAGCTCGATCCGCTCCCATCCGGGCTTGTGCTCGCCCGCGACCTCGTCCTCGTCGCGCTCCTCATCGCGCTCGTCGCGGGGCCCCGCCGGGCCGCGAAGCGGCCCCTTTAGGGATCTTGCGCGGTGAGCATCCGCTCTCGCGGATGCTCACCTTGCGCCGAAAGTCAGGGATAGTCGACGCGAACCGGCTCGATCGCCGTAGCGCGGCCGGACTCGTCGCAGTCGACGAGCGCGCCCTCGATCCGGACGCCGCTCTCTGCGGTGTCGAAGCGGACGGGCATGCCGGTCCGCATCCGGTAGATCGCCGCGTCGGCCTTGACGCCGATCACCGAGTCGTGCGGGCCTGTCATGCCGACGTCGGTCATCGCCGCCGTGCCGCCGCGTTGGACGCGCGCGTCCGATGTCTGGACGTGAGTGTGCGTGCCGAGCACGGCAGTGACGCGGCCGTCGAGCCAGCGGGCGAGCGCCACCTTCTCGCTCGTCGCCTCGGCATGGACGTCGACGACGATCACCTTGGCCCGCACGCTCGCCTCCTCCACGAGCCCGTCGACGAGTTCGAACATCGAGATCGCCGGCGTCATGAAGAGCGAGCCGAGCACGTTGATCACAGCCACTGTCGTTCCGTCCTCAGCGGCAGCGACGGTCAGGCCGCGGCCGGGTGCGGCGGCCGAGAAGTTCGCGGGCCGGATCACCGCTGCGGACTCGGTGAGGTAGGAGTTGATCTCGGGGCGCCGCCAGGTGTGGTTGCCGAGTGTGATCACGTCGGCGCCGGCGGCGAGAATCCGGTCGGCGAGCTTCGGCGTGATCCCGACGCCGTCCGCCGCGTTCTCGCCGTTGACGATGCAGAACGCGGCGCCGAGCTCCGCGCGCAGCGGACGCAGCCGTTCCTCGAGCGCACGTCGTCCCGGCGCGCCCACGACATCCCCGACGAAGAGGATTCTCAGCGAACCAAGAGGACCGCGGCCGGCCGCACCGACAGCGACACGTTGTTGCCCGCGTCCTGCGTGTAGCGGGCGAGCGCCTGGCGCTCGATGCCCGTCAGGTCGACGACGACGCCGATCTTCGAGACCCCCTTGACGACGGCCGAGCCGACCGTGAGCGACGGGTCGGCGCGCAGGTGCGTGAGCGAGACCACGACCGACGGCGCCGACTGGGGCCGGATGTCGATGCTCACGCCGTAGGTCCGGTTGGCGAGGACGAAGTCGGTGATCCCGACGACCGTGCCGGTGACCGGCGAGTAGACGTCGGTGCCGGGTGCCGCTCCGACGGCGAGCGCCGAGGTGCCGGGGCCTCGGTCTCCGCGCAGCTGGTA